>NZ_JBQAGB010000009.1:0-221058 GCF_051916145.1 Bacillus cereus group sp. MYBK245-2
GTTTAAATAACGTAAAACGATTTGTATTTTTTCATCAGCTGTAAATTTAGCCATAGAAAAACTGCACCTCCAATTGTTAGACTGTGTCTAACAATTGGGGTGCAGTTCATAATTCCTTACTCTTTTTGCTTCTATAGTGTGAATAATTGATTATCTTTCGTATTTAATTGTCGTTCTTTTTTTATTCTTATAGATCTTAGTACAATCCCAATTCCAAGAAATATAATAGTAGCAACGACTCCGCTAATAGGGTTTAACCAAAAATCACTGCTGTTAGTAAGTGTAATGATCCCTGTTATTGTAACTAAAACAGTAGGAACGGCATCTTCAATTGCATGCATGATAACGCATGGCCATACTGACTTTGTAAGTCTATATATTTCAACATACATAATAGACCAAGAAACCATAAGTATACAGCCTGATAAAAGCATATGTAACCTTGAAATAGATTCAAAATATTCATTTGGTAAAAAGACTAAATAATAAGCGGCATGCCAAAGAGCCCAAACTAAACCAGAAATAATATAAATAAACCAATCGTTTAACTTTATTTCAATGAGCTTAGGAGTTAAATAACCGCGCCATGAAAACTCTTCAAAAATATTTTTAATAAAGTTACCAATAGTAGACATGAATATGAGTGACAATAACGAATATATTTCAAAACTAGTTATGTTAGCTACTCCAAAAATAAGTGCTAAACTTATCGTTATTACTGTAACGAACGGATAAATTAGTATCGCAACGAAGTACCATTTAAAGTTTGCCTTCAAATTTAGTTTTATACCAAAATCATTCCAATCTCGGCTAATAACTCTAAGGAAAATACATGAGAGGAAAGGTAATATTAGCCACAGTCCCATGCCTAAAGAGTTTCCTTCAGGCTGATCTGTTAGAAAAGAATCTAGAATTACGCCAATCCAGCCACTTGCCAATACAATGAACACAAAAATAAGTAAATGTAACTTAATGGGTTTTCTTTTGGTAGCAGTCATTTTGAATAGACTCCTTTACTTTTATTTTTGTTTTTGTGATTTTAGTTATTTTATAAATGAAATAATAGATATCTAGAAAAGAAGCTGGAGAGTATGTAAGGGGAACTTAGTTAGATAGTATAAAGTCCTTTTATCAATAGAAAATAGCAGCTTTTGTATAAATCACTTTATTATATGTGTAGTTGTATGTTTTAGATGTTATATATTCTTATCATGTAAAAATATCATTTGAATTTCAATATTAGAAAGGTGAAAAGTAAGTTTTTTCAGAAAAAACAAATTAAGTCCTTGACTTTATAATTGGATTTTTAATACAATTATATTTCGACTGAAAAATTAGAACGGACAGGAGGGAATCATCTAATGAACAACATTTTTGAAGAAGAGTTACAAAAAATGAAAGATACATTACGTACGATGGATGATCAATTAGAACAGCTTGAAAAAATTCCAGTTTATTATGGCGATGATTTTAAAGAGCAAATTCTTGAAAGTATGAGGGAGTCTAATAGACAAAACTTACGTATTGGTGTACAAGAACCGTACTTTGGAAGATTAGATTTTCAAGAGGATGGCAAGGAAGAAGTTATGCCAATCTACATCGGTAAGGTAGGTGTTTCAGATAAAGATACGATGAAACCAATTGTAATTGATTGGCGGGCACCTGTCGCAAGTATGTTTTATTCATTTACCGGCGGTGATGAATTAGCGTTTTATCAATCACCAGACGGATTAGTAGAAGGTGATGTTTATTTAAAGCGAAACATCTCTATTCGAAAAAGAGAATTAGAACGTGTTGTTGATACATATGTAAAAGGAAATGAAGATGTCTCGCATGCTGATGATTTTCTTCTATATCGATTAGGTGAGAATAAAGATAATAAACTAAAGGATATTGTTTCGACGATACAATCGGAGCAAAATGATATTATTCGTGCGGAAAGAAACTTACCATTACTTATTCAAGGGGTTGCAGGAAGCGGTAAAACAACGATCGCTTTACATCGCCTTGCTTTTTTAATTTATGAATATCGTGAGCAATTAGAAGCGGAGCGAATGATTGTTTTCGCTCCGAATAGTCTGTTTTTAGACTATATTTCGAGTGTACTTCCTGAATTAGGTGTAGGGAATATTAGTCAAACAACATTTCCGGACTGGGCATTACGTACGTTAGATGATCCGGTGAAACTGAAGCAGACAGAAGAAAAGTTGAAAGAAGCATTTTCTATTAATCGTGATGAAAGAAAGGTTATGCTTGGTAAATTAAAAGGTACGCTAGAATTTAAGTCCTTTATTGAAGAGCAAATGTTTCAAATTGAAAAAGAACTAGTACCAACAAGTAATTTTGAGGCATGGGATAAAGCTGTTATTCCAGTGGAAGATATTAAAAAGTGGATGCAAGTCGAATATAAACACTATCCATTAAAGAAAAGAAGAGAACGTCTAGTCGGCCGAATGAAACGCTGGATTGAAATTGAACTGAAAAAGTATGGAGAAACAAACGAGAAAAAATTACTCAAAAAAGAAGCAACTAAAAGACTGAACACTTACATGAAGTTTTGGCCGAAAATGAGTGCTCTTTCACTGTATAGTTCAATATTAAAAAGTAAGGAAATACTCGAAGTATTACCTGAAGAACTTGTTAAAGAAACAGAAAAGAATTGTCGTAAAAAAGAAGTGTATGTAGAAGATTTACCTGCTTTAATATACATACATCACCGCATCACAGGTATTGAAATTGGACAAAAGTTTCATCACGTCGTTATCGATGAAGCGCAAGATTTCTCGCCTTTTCAAGTTTATGTATTGAAAGAAATTACATTAGGTAATTCTTTTACTATATTAGGTGATTTATCTCAAGCGATTTATGATTACCAAGGGATTGAAGATTGGAGTGCTTTTAAGGAAGTATTCCAAGAAACAGGCTATTATGAACTGACGAGGAGCTATCGTTCTACAAAAGAAATTATTGAATTTGCGAACGAAATAATTAAAAACGCTGAGATTCCAGTAGGGCTTGCGACACCAGTTTTTCGTAGTGGTGAAGAGGTCAAAGTAATTCAAGCAGAAGATCAATTTAATGAGATTATGAAGACGTTAAAACATTTACAAAATGATGATGTGAAAACAATTGCGGTAATAGGAAGAACAGACGATGAATGTCGCGATATATATGAGAAATTAACAAAGGCAAGAGTAGCTGTAAACGTCATTGAAGCAGATCAAAGTAAATATGAAGGTGGTATTTCAGTAGTACCTGTATACTTGGCGAAAGGGTTAGAATTTGATGCTGTTCTACTCATTGATGTTGATGAAGAACATTATAAAAATACGAAACACGATGCAAAGTTATTATATGTCGGATGTACGAGATCACTTCATGATTTATGGATTTTCCATAGTGGGGAAGCATCGCCTTTAATTAACGGATTAAAATAAAAATGAAACGCAAGAGGCTTTTCTAGTAACAAAAAGAAGGACCTCTTGTTTTTCCATATAAAGGTACGGGGAGAGAATAACTATGATTACAAAAGTAATAACAAAGAGAAACTGGGAAATCGCAAAGATAAATGGAGAGATTAATGAAGTTTCACTAAAAGAAGAGGGATTTATACACTGTTCAGTTTTAGAGCAAGCCTTAAACGTTGCGGAAAAATATTTCATTCATGAAGAAGATGTTTTATTACTGACAATTGATTTATCCTTAGTAAAAGCAGAAATAAAATATGAACTTGCCTCAAATGGTCAAAAGTATCCGCATGTTTACGGAGCAATTAATATAGATGCAATTATAGATGTTGTTCCATTGCTTAAGGAAAAAGGGGAATTTATATTACCAGAGTTACAAAGTTAAGCGTGTTATAAGTAAGCTAGAAAAGCACAAATTACAAATTTGTGCTTTTTATTATCCGTTTTTTGGTGAAATATTGTTGTTTTTGTCACACTAATACTGTACGACACATAGTATAAAACATATACTGTATGACATATAGTAATGAAAATGAGGTGAATACATGGATGCTTTATTAAATTCGTTAATTACTGAACTAAGAAGAGGTACATTAACATTAGCAGTTTTAAGCCAATTAAGAACGCCGCAGTATGGATATTCACTTGTCCAATTATTAGAGAAATCAGGAATCGTAATCGATCAAAGTACTTTATATCCACTACTTCGCCGGTTAGAAAAGCAAGAGCTAGTGACGAGTAGTTGGGATAAAACAGAGAGTAGACCTCGTAAATATTATGTTTTAACTGAATACGGATTAGAAATATTCCAGCAGTTGAGAAAGGAATGGATAAAGGATTCGAAAGAACTTTATAACTTATTAAAGGAGGAGGACAAGAATGAATTTGATTGATATTTATGTCGAGGAAGTAGCGAAGAGATTACCTGAAAAAAATCGTGAAGATATTATTCTTGAGCTACGGTCAACAATTGAGGATATGTTGCCTGATGATTATAATGAAGATGATGAAAAAAGGGTTCTTGAAAAATTGGGGAGTCCGGTTTCATTAGCTAATGGATATTTGGATAGACCGATGCATTTAATTGGACCGCGTTATTTTGATGTATATACGACATTATTAAAAATGATCATTCCAATTGCAGTTGTTATTGCACTCATTGCAATGGTTGCAGAAAATTTTTTAAGTTATACTGGTGATCAAGCAGTATTAAATGTTATTTTACAAGTAATAGGTAAAGGCATTGGAGAAATTTTTGAAGTAGCCCTCCATGTATTTTTCTGGTTAACACTCGTATTTGCTATTTTAGAAAGAACGGATAAAAACAAAGATACCGAGCCGTTGACGACAAGTTTAAAAAAGTGGACGCCAGATGATTTGAAAAACATTTCGCACATTCCGAAGAAAAAAGCAATCTCCAAGTTTGAAGTTTTTGGAGGGTTAATGTGGACGGCAATATGGGCTACACTTTATTTTTATGCGAATCATCTCGTTGGCGTATACAGTGGTACGGGAAGTGGATTGAAGTTTGTCGCGCCAACGTTTAATCAAGATGTGTTACTTCAGTATTGGCCAATCGTTGTGATGATAATTGTTTTTGAAATAGCTATATCTCTTTATAAGTTAGTACAGGGACAATGGACGAAAAGATTGGCAATCGGGAATGCTATTCTCCAAATAGCTGGAACGATAGTATTTATTATAATTGTAGTAAATCCGCACATATTTACCGATGGATTTATTACGTTTGTGGCAAATGTGTTCACTATTTCTCCGGAAGAACTTAAAAAGTGGCTAATTAGTGGGGGTATTCTCATTTACGTTTTATCTGCTGCATTAAACATTTATGATGGCTTTCGAAAAGCTAGTGTTCGTGTAACAAATAGGTAGTTAAAAAGAGAACGTATATGAAAGGAAGAAAACGATGATAAGGGAAGCAACGGAAAAAGATGTAATATACATTTTAGATATTTATAATGATGCGATACTGAATACAACTGCTGTATATACGTATAAACCCGTAACCCTTGAAAATAGAATAGATTGGTATGAACAAAAAAAGGCTGATGGTTATCCGATTTTTGTATACGAACTAGATAATAAAGTAGTAGGATTTGCAACATTTGGTCCGTTTAGAGCTTGGCCAGCTTATAAATACTCAATTGAGCATTCAGTGTATGTTCATAAGAAGTATAGAAAAAATGGAATTGGAACTTTTTTACTGAAGGCATTAATCACAATTGCAAAAGAAAGAGAATATATGACTTTAATTGCTGGAATTGATGCGGAAAATGAGAAAAGTATTGCTTTACATGAAAACTATGGATTTGTTCATGCAGGGACGATTAAAAAGGCTGGTTATAAGTTTAATAAATGGCTAGATTTAGCTTTTTATCAATTGGAGCTTAATGGTCCTAAAAATCCTTTAGAAGAATAGAGATTTTTTGTAAACATGTATCTTTTAGGTAGCAAGGAGTAATTCATGCTACCTTTTTTTATTGTAAAAGCCTATTTAATCTGCAAAAAAGGGGTTTTTACATTCTATATTGAATGATTAAAGGTGATAAAACGATATGAAATGAGGAATGAAAATGGAAACTGTCATTCAAAAAATGAAAGAGATACAATCTGATCATGTTGGAATAGCTATTTATTCTACAAAAAGCAATCGTATAGTTGCTTCATATAATAGTGAAATAAATATTCCGTTAGCATCGGCAGCAAAAGTAGTAATCGGATTTGTAGTAGCGCAAATGGTGAAGGAAAATAAACGTAATTGGCATGATATACTTCATCATGTTAAATTTAATCCAAATGAAGATAGTGCGCAGTTGTATCCACATTTACAAGGAAGAAGGAATTTAACACTTAGTAAAGCAGTAGAAGTGATGATAGCATGTCATGATAATTACGTTGCACAGTCAGTTGTAATGTACTGTGGTGGATGGGATGCTGTGAAAATGTATGTCCAAACGTATTTTTCAAAAATTCATATACAAGAGGACGCTAGAGATGAGAAAAATGTTGGAGAATTAAATGAAGTTCTTTCACTTTTAGTACATATTTTTCAAGGTTATAAATCAGAAGCAGAATTATGGGAACCAATTATTAGCGGCATGGTAAGACAGCAAGGTGAATATGAAGGAATACATTCATATCACTTAGCTCATATGACAGGTGGATTATCTACAGCTACAATAAATATTGGTATAATAGGAATATTTAACGAATTCCCGTTTCTTTATGTTATTGGGGGAAAAGATTTACCTAATCGACGTGAAAATAAAGAGGTAGATGAAGCTTTTGCAGTAGCTTTGAAGTACATATACAAAGAATATAGTGAAAGCATGCTAGGAGTGAGTAATTGAAAAGAAACTTAAAGACATCAACAATCATTATGTTAATTGTAACGATTATTGCTCTTGAAGTGGGTATCGCACTATACGATCACAATTTGTCATTAGATACTATTTATTTTGCAGCGATCCTCATTTGTATTGTATTACTTTTTGGTACACGTGTTTCTAAGAAGAAAGAGAGACGAAGAAAAACAGCTCTTTTATTTTGGCCATCTATTTTACTGTCTATCGCTTGTTTTGCAGTTATAAGTTACATAAGAATAGGCTATGTTTCTGTACCAGGTATAATTGGCTTTTCATGCTTTGTTATTTATGGTGGTTTCGTATTTATTAGTATTTTAAAAAGGAAAAGTAAAAATGAGAGGTAGCTTACTAAGTTGAAAGGAAGAGATATATGAAACGCATAGAGAATGGTACTCGCATAGAAGGAGAATATATAAAGAATAAAGTCATTCAATATAACATGTCTATTTTAACAGATGAAGCAAAACAGCCGATGGAACAAGTAAGTTTTGTTCTGAAAGATGAGGCTGGGAAAATCTTTGGCGGGGTAACAGGAACGATGTATTTTTATCATCTTCATATAGATTTTTTATGGGTTGATGAATCAGTTCGTCATGATGGTTATGGTAGTCAACTATTACATAAAATTGAAGATATTGCGAAGGAAAAAGGTTGTAGATTAATATTATTAGATTCATTTAGTTTTCAAGCGCCAGAGTTTTATAAAAAGCATGGCTACCGAGAATATGGTGTTGTTGAAGATCATCCGAAAGGGCATAGTCAACACTTTTTAGAGAAGAGGTTATAGTATTCGTGTTTTGCGAGAAAAGTGTTTTTTAAAAGCATCGCCAATAAGGCGATGCTTTTTTTAGTTTATAGAAACTAATCAATCTGATGCAATTATGCGAAGAAATAGTTCGATTCGTATTACAAGGATTTTCTTTTTTTACTATTCAAATAGCTTATTCATTAAATCTTGTATTTCACGTCTTCTTTTATCTGTTTCATCCTTATCAATTGTATACGTATCATCCTCTATTATAAGAACATCACCCTCTTTTGCAGTGGAAGGGAGTTTGGATTTAGGTACATCAATTGTTACGTTATTCACTTCAATAACTGCTAGTTCGCCTTCAAAACGGTCAATAATACCTCTCTTCATAATTATCTCTCCGTTCTTACAGAAATGTTAGAACCATCACTAGTAATAATTACAGTTCCATTTAAATCAGTTCTATATACTTTAACAGACATTGCATTTAACTTTGCTAAAGTTTCCTGAGTAGGATGGCCATATCGGTTACCTGCACCTGCACTGATTACAGCGATACTTGGTTTCACTGCATCTAAAAATAGCTGAGAAGAAGATGTCTTACTTCCGTGATGGCCAGGTTTTAATACATCGGATTTTAGGCCGGAACCATACGTTGCAACCATATCTTTTTCACTTTTAGATTCAGCATCACCAGTAAATAAGAAAGATTTGTTGCCATGTGTTACTTTTAATACCGCACTCCACTCATTTAGATCGTTACCGTATTCTTTAACAGGAGCTAAAAATTGTGAGTTTAAACCATTGATTGGTAAAGTTACTCCAGACTTCGCTTCTTTAATAGTTAACCCTTTGTTAGCTACTGCAGTTAAAAAGTCTTTAAACGTTTGTGTCGTATGACTTACTTTAGGTGCGTAAACGTTTTTTACGTTCATAGCATAAAGTACTTCATCTAATCCACCTACATGATCAGCATCAGGATGGGTGGCAATCATATAATCGATAGTTTGGAATCCTAATCCTTTTAAATAGTTTGCTACTACTTTACCTTTCCCGTTATTTCCGCCATCAATAAGAATCGTTTCTCCACTTGGAGATTTAATAAACGTCGCATCACCTTGTCCGACATTTATATAATGAACTTCTAACTCTCCTTTAGGCTTAGGAAGAGCCGGACGGAAACTAGGTTCTAATACACGAGCTAAAAATGCAGCGAACTGTTCACGAGTTACTTTTACGTCTGGACCAAATGTACCATCAGGAAACCCAGCTGTAATATTATTTTGAGCTAAAATTTTGACAAAATTGTAACCCCAATGAGTAGATGGAACATCAGGGAAATTGACGTCTGCACCTGTAGGTTGCAAATTAAAAGTTTTAACTAAAACTACTGCCATTTCTGCACGAGTTAATGAACGGTCAGGGAAATAGTTTGTTTCACGTTGTACAATGTTATTATGTGCTAACTTATGTACAGAATCATAGTAATAGATACCTTTGGCTACATCGGAAAAAATATGATTATAGCTAGATGGTTTTTCTAATTTTAATGATAAATCTAGCATTAAGGCCATTTGTCCACGAGTTACATCATCACCCGGTTTAAAAGTTCCTTCTGGCGTACCATTAATGATACCTTTATCCGATAAATAGTTAATTTCCTTAATTGCCCAATGATTAGATTGGACATCTGGGAAAGCTTTAGCACTTGTAAGATTTGGAATGAACAATGTTAAAATCATGACAAATGCTGTTAGTAATAAACTAAACTTTTTCAAAAAATCGCCTCACTTAATGTATTTTTTACCTTATTAACTTTACCATTTCTTACAAGTAATTCAAAGTTTAATAGGTAAATATTTTATTAGTTGTTTTGTATTTCCATAAATTCATTAATTTAAAATAATCTAACTTAATAGAGGAGATAGGAAAGGTATTAGAGAATTGTTTATATTGCAATTGTAAAATCTATATTGTAAATTTATAAAATCATTTATAATAATTTATAACATGTTAAATGGGAGAAAGAAAATGTATACATATAAATTACAAGATGAGAAACTAATCTGTTCAGAAAAATTAAAGAGGCTTTACGATTCTGTCGGTTGGTGGCCAGAAAGAAAAGAAATCGATATTCAAAAAATGTTAAAAAACAGTATAGCAATTGGGGTATGGAAAGAAAATGAGTTAATTGGATTTGCTAGAGTTGTGTCTGATGGTGTTTTTCGAGCGTACATAGAAGATGTTGTTGTGCATGAGAGTGTAAGAAATAAAGGTATTGGTGAGAAGATGCTTACAATGTTGCTTGAAGATATATCTCATATCAATATTGTGAGCCTATTTTGTGGAGAGAAACTTATAAAGTTTTATGGTCAACAGCAATTTCAAGCGACGAAACAAATTGTGATGCATCGTAATCAAATAGTGAAAGAATAAGAGGTGACAATTAGAATGATTGCGACAAGAGCGTATTGTTTATCGAAAAGAAAAGCGACAGAAGATTCTCCTGATGGTTGGAATGCAACATGTATGAGGCTTAATAATAAAATATTTGCGATATTGAACCATGAAGAAGGCGAAAAAGCGGCAATAACATTAAAATGTGATCCAGAACTTGCGCTAAGATTAAGAGAAGAGTATCCAGAAACAATCATTCCGGGGTATCATATGAATAAAAAACATTGGAATACGGTGTATATACATAAAGATGTGGAACAGGTGCAAATTAATAAGATGATTGATTGGTCGTATGATTTAGTTCTGCAGTCATTTTCAAAGAAAAAGCAGCAAGAGTTATTAGATTAATATGTATAAGGGGTGGGTGTATTGAAAGACACGATTAAAGATACATATGATAAATTAGCGAGTACATATAAAGAAAATCTAGATGTGGCAAATCCATATAACAGCTATTATGAAAGACCAGCGATGATGGAGATAATTCCAAAGAAATTAGAAGGGAAGAGCGTGCTAGATGCTGGGTGTGCAGCTGGATGGTATACTTCTCAATTTGTAGAAAGTGGAGCAAATGTTACTGCAATTGACGTAAGTTATGAAATGGTAAAAGCTGCAAAGGAAAGTATGGGTGATAAAGCAACGTTTCTTTGTCATGACTTGCAAGAAATATTACCGTTTGAAGACAATACTTTTGATGTAATTGTAAGTTCGTTAACCCTTCATTATTTAGAAAATTGGAATCAAGTATTTCAGGAGTTTCGTCGCGTATTGAAGCCAGGTGGAGAATTTATATACTCCATTCATCATCCTTTTATGGATTTTACAAAGTTTACTTGTAAAAATTATTTCGAAAAACAACTATTGGTAGATACTTGGATTAAACCAAATATTACAATAGAAGTTGAATTTTTTAGAAGGTCACTTCAAGACATTATTAATGAAACAACAAATTATTTTGTGTTAGAAAAAATGGTTGAACCGAGGCCCGTTGAAAAGATGAAAGAAGTAAATGGAAAATCTTATCATTATTTAAATACAAATCCACATTTTCTTATTGTTAAAGCAGTTAATAAATAGCTAGTAAAATGATTATATTTTACTAGCTATTTTGCAGTTTTAAATGATGAAATAGGAGTTTTGAAATGAATACGAAACGAAATAGATTACTATACGTAATGTTTACTATTCTTGTTATTATTTTAGGGCTTAGTTCAAGAAAGTTTGCTTTTGCGCTGCCGGCTCTATTAAATGATTATTTAGGTGATGCTTTATGGGCGTTAATGATTTTCATTGGATTTGGATTTTTATTTCCTAAAATAGAAACGAAGAAATTGGCTTTTATTAGTTTAATGTTTTGCTACGGGATTGAAGTGAGCCAATTGTATCATGCTGAATGGATAGATAGTATTCGTGCAACGACTTTAGGTGGACTTGTGTTAGGTTACGGATTTTTGTGGAGTGATTTGGTGGCTTATACAATTGGTGTTGGGGTAGGATTTCTTTTTGAGTTTATATTAACGAAGAATAAGCGATTTTAAATGGGGGTATTTATTATGGGGGATATATTGGAAATTGTGAATTTTTGGTTTGAAGATAAAGATGTCACAGCCATTGAAATAAAAGCAAACGTAACAAAGATTCATTGTAATAATAAATCCTATATTTTAAAGGAAAAGGGATCGATAAAACAGCTATTAGTTGAAATACATGTATTAGAACAGCTTGAGGAAAAAGGGATTAAAGTACAAAAATTAGTGAAAACGAGTAATAGTAAAAAGTATGTATTTTATAAAGAGAAGTATTATTGTTTGTACGAATATATTGCTGGAAGTGTACTTGAAATAAAAGATACAGAAAATCTGAAGGAGCTAGGAAGTACAATTGGAGAAGGAATAGCTAATTTACATCAAGCACTTAATTCGGTGAATAATAATGAGTTAGTAAAAAGAGATTTGTATACATTGGTATACGAATGGGCGTTACCTAATTTACAAAAGAATGAGCATGTTGATCAGGATGTAGTTCGAAAAATGAATCAAATACATTCAGATTTTAAGAAAACTATCACCTCTTTAAGAAAACAAATCATTCATCGCGATATGCACTTATCGAATGTGATTTTTAAAGATAATGAATTTCAAGGATTTATAGATTTTGAGCTTTTAGAAAGGAATGTTAGAGTATTTGATTTATGTTATTGCTGTACAAGTATTTTGAGTGAGTTACATAGTGATGAGGAATTAAGAGGGAAGTGGCAACATATCATTAGCAAAATCTTTGAAGGATATAATAAGCAAAGTATTTTAACGAGAGAAGAACTACAAGCCATTTGGTACGTTATGCTTTCAATTCAAGTTATCTTTATTACTTATTTTGTTCAGTTACCAGATTTACTAAAGTTAAATGAAGAGATGTTTTTCTGGATTTTTGCTAATAAAGAAACTATTGAAGAATTAATAGAAAGTAGTGTACAAATATGAAAAAAATAATATTAATAGGTTCTGGTGGTTCGGGGAAATCTACATTAGCAAGGCAGTTAGGAAATAAATTAAATATTAAAGTACATCATCTTGATGCGTTATTTTGGAAACCGAATTGGGAAGGGGTACCGAAAGAGGAGCAAAGAACGGTTCAAAATGAATTAGTTAAAGAAGATGAGTGGATTATTGATGGGAATTATGGTGGGACAATGGATATAAGAATGAACGCAGCTGATACAATTATTTTTCTTGATATTCATAGAACAATATGTGCTTATCGTGCTTTTAAAAGAGTTATACAACATCGGAATAAAACAAGACCGGATATGGGCGCGGGATGTAAGGAAAGATTTGATTTGCAATTTTTTAAATGGATATGGGAATATCCTAAGACGAAGCGACCTACAATTTTAAAGAAGTTAAATCAATTGAGTAAGGATAAAGATGTTATTATTTTAAAATCTACAAATGAAGTAAGACTATTTTTAGAGAAGTACAATGCTATAAATGGTTAGATTATAAAAAGAAATAACCTGGGGGTATAGAATTGGATAGATTTATTAGGCTAGTTGATTCTAATATGGTGAAAATTCCAGCAGGAAAAGTAGAATTAAGAGATGATCGAATAAAGAAAGAATGGAAAGTCCAAGTTAATTCGTTTCTTCTTGCAAAGTATGTTGTAACGATGGAATTGTATGATGCGATTACGAATCGTACATCAAATTTATCCAAAGATAAAAACAAACCAGTTGTAAATATCTCATGGAATGATGCCATTATGTTTTGTAATCTACTTTCAAAAAAAGCGGGGTTAAAAGAATATTATTCTATTAATGACGGTGGTCAAATTGTTAGTTGTAATTTAGATTCAAATGGGTACCGATTACCTTCAGAAGCAGAGTGGCAATATGCGTGTAAAGCAGGAACTAATGGATACATATACGGTGAACTGAAAAAGATTGCTTGGTATAATGAAAATTCAAACGGACAAATTCAAGACATCGGTAAAAAAGAACCAAATGCATGGGGACTGTATGATATGTTAGGGAACGTTTGGGAATGGTGCTATGATTTGTATGATGAAAAGGTGTATGGATCATACCGGATTTTTCGAGGTGGTAGTTGGGCTGAGGCAGCTAGAGGTTGCGGTGCGACTTGTCGTCGACGTAGCCATCCTACATTTTATATAGATGACCTTGGGTTTAGGCTCGCTAGGTCCATTTAGAAGAATAATAAGACCTGGGAGCATGGGAAATACCTGTAATCCTAATGACAAAATAGAAAAGATTTAAATTAAGGAGTGTTTAAAGTGGCACGTGTTTTATTCATTAATGCTGGATCAGAAGGACATATAAATCCAACGTTGCAAGTTGTAGAAGAATTAGTTTCGCGCGGAGAAGAGGTAGTTTATTTTTCAATAGAAGCTTTCAGAGAACGTATTGAAAAAACAGGGGCTATTGTAAGAACAATTGACGACCAAAGGTTTATAAAAGCATTTCTTTCCGGTGGCCGAAATTATTTGCAGGAAAGAATAAATGGCCTTCTACATACAGCAGATGTTATTATACCAAGTGTTCTTGAACAAATTGAAGGAGAATATTTTGATTATATGATTCATGATTCGATGTTTGGCTGTGGCCGTATAATTGCTCAAATTTTAAAGCTTCCAGCAATAAATTCCTGTACATCTTTTGCACAAGATGAAAAATCATTTAAACAAATGTTAGACCACCTTTCTAAAAATATCCCACTGGAAATTCAGAATAGAATACATAAAGATTTTCAAAACTTAACAAAAGGAATTGCAGAAAAATATAATGTAGAAATAAACTCACCATATGAAGTTTTTTGTAATCCAGCATCACTCACTATTGTGTATACGATTAAAGAATTTCAACCTTTTGGTGATATGTTTGATGAAACATATAAATTTGTAGGCCCATCTATTTCTTCACAAGTAAAAAATGAAGACTTTGATTTTACTTCAATTGAAGAAAAAAGCCCGATTTATATTTCGCTAGGCACTGTTTTTAATGAAGCGCTTGATTTTTATAAACTTTGTATGAAGGCGTTCGAGAATAGTGATCATACAATTGTGATGTCTATTGGTAATAAAACGAACATAAGTGATTTAGGTGAAATTCCTAAAAACTTCATTGTAAAAAATTATGTGCCACAA
Organism: Bacillus cereus group sp. MYBK245-2; assembly: GCF_051916145.1. Classification (NCBI taxonomy): domain Bacteria; kingdom Bacillati; phylum Bacillota; class Bacilli; order Caryophanales; family Bacillaceae; genus Bacillus; species Bacillus cereus group sp. MYBK245-2. Next base: position 14,718 of record NZ_JBQAGB010000009.1, read on the forward strand.
ACGAAACTACTTGCATATACAAAGTTGTTTATTACACATGGCGGAATGAACAGTACACATGAAGGATTAAATAACGGGATTCCACTCATTGTAATTCCGCAAAGTGCAGATCAGCCAGTAATTGCAAAGCAAGTAGAGAATCTAGGAGTTGGGATTAAGTTATCTATGAAAGAATTAACTGTAGAACAACTACGTGAAAGTGTAGAACTTGTATTAAATAATCCATCATATAAAGAAGCTGCATTGCATTTGAAGGAGTCTTTCCGTAAATCTGGTGGCTATAAGGAAGCTACTAATGAGATTTTTACATTTATAGGTCAGTAATAAATGGAATATTATACATTAGAAGAGTGTCTATATGAAATGATATAGACACTTTTCTGTTATATGAAGCGGAGAATCAATTGTTTTGAAAGATTAAATATCTTGTTTTATAAATTCTAGCCATAGTTTTACATGTTAGTAATGCTTTCACAGTTTCTGCACAACTTCTGCACATACTTTGTTAATTTTTATGTCATGATATATTCGTTAAGTGAAATATTTCACATAAAAAGAAATATATTTTCACTGCGGTGTATGTATAAGTAACACATACATCGTTACAAGATTGTCTCTTGTTATTCTTTTACATCGAAGCCCACATTACACTACGAATTATAACAAGAAGGGGACAGGAACATGAAGAATCAATTTTTAAAACAACTACAAAACATGAAAATGAACAAAAAAAGTCTAGGAGCTGTTGCATTAACAGCTGGAATTATTGGCACGACACTTATTCCTCAAAACGCATACGCGCACGGTTTTGTTGAAAAGCCTGGCAGCCGATCTGCTTTATGTAGTCCAACCTATGGTGCACTGAATGTAAATTGCGGAAGTGTTATGTATGAACCGCAAAGCTTAGAAGCACCAAAAGGATTCCCACAAGGTGGCCCAGTTGATGGACAAATCGCTTCTGCAGGTGGTAAGTTTGGTGGTATTTTAGATCAACAAACAGCCGATCGTTGGTTTAAAAATACAATTACAGGCGGGGAAAATACATTTACGTGGAAATATACAGCGCCTCACTTAACGAGCAAATGGCATTACTATATTACAAAAAAAGGATGGAATCCAAATAAAGCGCTCACAAGAGCAGATTTTGAACCAATTGGAACTGTACAACATGATGGGTCTGCAGCCTCAAATCATTTAACTCACAAAATCAATGTACCTACTGATCGTAGTGGATATCATGTGATTTTAGCAGTATGGGATGTAGCCGATACAGCAAATGCATTCTATAATGTTATTGATGTTAATCTCATCAATGACGTAAAACCAGATACAGAGGCTCCAAGTATTCCAAATGGAATTAAGGCCCAAAAAGTAACAGCGAATAGTATAGAACTAGCTTGGAACAATTCTACGGATAATGTAGGGGTAAAAGGATATCAAATCTTCCGTAACGGAGAGATGATTGACACAGTACCGGGCACTCATTATATTGATAAAAAATTACAACCAAGCACGGAATATTCTTATACTGTAAAAGCGATTGACGCGGCTGGAAATGCTTCGAAAGAAAGTGCAAAGCTTACAGTAAAAACGGCAGTTGAGGCTCCCGATACAGAAGCACCAACACAACCAAAAGGATTACATAGTATGGGAACAACATCGTCAAGTGTGGATCTAATGTGGAGTCCTTCTGACGATAACATTGGTGTGGACCATTACGATATTTATAGAGAAGAAGAAGGATCAATGAAAAAGATTGCAACATCTAATACAACTTCTTATATGGATAAAAATTTACTTCCTAATACTACTTATAAATATGTAGTGAAAGCTGTTGATGTAGCTGGAAATGAATCTGTACAGAGTGATATATTCGTAATCACCACAAAAACTGAAAGCGCTTCATATGAAGAGTGGGATGCAAAGAAAGCATATGAAAAGGGAGATAGAGTTCTACACGAGGGAAAAGTATATGAAGCAGTCCAGAGTTATAAAGGAAATGGGGATCCAAACTGGATTTATGCTTTATCATTATGGAAAACAGTGTAAGCTTTACTAAGGTATGAACTAAGAGATAATGGGCTTTGATGCAAAAGGACATCTTGAGAATTCATTTTTCTATTAATAAAAAAGGGTAGTATATGAATACATAATGTAGTTTCATATACTGCCCTTTTTATTATGATAACATTTTCGTCATAAGTATATGCGGAATGCCATCTTCCATAAATATATCAGAAGAAGTTTGATAGTCTAATTTTTTATAAAATCCTTCAGCTTGTGTTTGACCGTGTAGCTTCACTTTTGTAACTTGTTTGCTACGAGCAATTTCTTCTAACGCTTGAATAATTACTTTTCCTAATCCATATTTGCGATAGTCTTTTAAAATACAAATACGTTCTAGTTTACCAGTGCCATCAACAAATCGTATGCGACCTGTACCAACGGGAAGCTCATTATAATAAACTAAAATATGTTTACATGTCTCACCAATTTCATCGAATGTATCGAATTCGTCTTCAAGAGGGACATTTTGTTCTTTTACAAATACTTCTTTTCGAATGTAGAAGGCAGTTTCTAAATCTGTAAGTTCTGTTATGAGTTTGGAGTGCAATTTGTTCAGCCCTTTCTAGTGTAATGTACTTTTATTTTCATAGTATATCATAATGATACGTAGTAAAGAGAAATATAAAAAGCTGACTGTAAGAGTCAGCATCCATTATAATTCCTGTATCCCGTTGTTTGTTCCAATAATCGCCTTACTAGTCATATTAACAAACAATCCGGTTTCAACTACACCAGTAATCATTTTTAAATGATTGTGTAAATTGGCAGGATTCGTTATGTTATGAGGGAATACACAATCAATAATCATGTTATTATTATCGGTTATAAATGTTTCATTATTTTTTAAGCGTAACGTTGTTTGACAACCTAAAGATTGAATTTTACTTTCGGTTTGTTTCCATGAAAAAGGTATGATTTCAACAGGTAATGGAAAAGTACCTAAATGCGTTACAAGTTTTGATTCATCAGCAATAATAAGTAGTTCTTTAGAGGAGGAGGCAACGATTTTTTCACGAAGTAATGCGCCACCGCCTCCTTTTATAAGGTGTAAATTTGAATCAATTTCATCCGCTCCATCAATTGTAAGATTAAGACTTTGTATGTCGTTTAATGAAATTAGTGGGATATTTAGCTGCTGTGCCAATGCTTCCGTTTCCTTTGATGTCGGGACGGCTTGAAATGATAGTCCTTCTTTTACACGTTCACCTAATTTTTCTATCGTCCAGTATACGGTAGAACCTGTACCAAGCCCAATCTTCATTCCATCTTTTACGAAAGTTGCAGCATATTCACCAGCGAGTTGTTTTAAATTCATCGATTTACTCCGCCGGGCGTGGTCCAGCATCAAGACCTGAATTTTCAACTGTAAGTACCGGACGAACTACTATATCCTTATGTACACGCATTTGACAAGATAATCGTAAATGATCTTCAATCCCTTTTTCTGTAATCGCATTTTTTTCATTTGCATTCGCTTCACAAAAATCACCTGCTATAATTTCTACTCTACAAGTTGTGCAACGTGCTTTTCCGCCGCAACGATGGAGTATGTTTACACCGTTGTCTTCAATTGCTAATACTAATTTTGTGCCTTCTTGTACATCAAAAGTTCCCGTACCTTCAATTGTTAATTTTGGCAAATTTGTTCCTCCTCACGTAAAATGGTACATAACATATTTATGACCGCGAATTATTGAACATAAACATAATTTTTTTATATGCCCCGTAACTTTTTTATTTGTTGAATCGTTAATTAAGTAAGCGCTGAAAAGGAGTGGTTATTTTGTGCACAAAAGTTACTCATATTTTAAAGAATCATATCGATATGAATCATTCAAATATAAATTTTTTAATTGAGCAATATGGAGAGTTAAAAAGATACTGTACTTTTTTAACGAAAAACAAATGGGATGGGGAAGATCTCGCCCAAGAAACAGTGTGTAGAGTACTTCAAAAATATAGAAATAAAGATATTTGTATGGCACTCGTCTATAAAATAGCAAGAAATCGTTGGTTAGATCAGATGAAATCTAAGTCTGTTCATGAAAAAATAAGAGAACAAATCACTTTTGAAGAGCCACAAGAGAATATTGCAGATTTGCATGAAATGGTAGGGAAAGTATTATCTTCATTAAATGTACAGCAATCCACGATTTTATTATTAAAGGATGTTTTTCAATATAGTATCGCTGATATTGCTAAAGTATGTTCCGTATCGGAAGGGGCAGTAAAAGCTTCTTTGTTTCGGAGTAGAAATAGGTTGAAAACTGTAAGTGAAGAAGGGATTGAGATAGTTGAATTCACAGATGATATGGAAGTTGTAGTGACGTCTATTCGAGAGGAGAGACCGGAATTATTAACGAAACTGCTTCCGACAATAGATTTTACTAAGTTACCATCTAAACAGCCAGTCTTATTATTTAATGTGAAACAATCCTCTTCCTACAGTTGTATGCTTTGCGCGGCATAAAAATTATTGGAGGGATTTAAAATGAATGCAATTCCATATGTAGTAGAACAAACAAAATTAGGAGAACGTTCCTATGATATATATTCAAGGTTATTGAAAGACCGCATTATTATAATCGGTTCAGAGATTAATGATCAGGTTGCGAGCAGTGTAGTAGCGCAATTATTATTTTTAGAAGCGGAAGATGCGGAGAAAGATATATTTCTGTATATTAATAGTCCTGGTGGCTCAACGACAGCGGGATTTGCAATATTAGATACAATGAATCTTATTAAACCGGATGTGCAAACGCTTTGTATGGGCTTAGCTGCATCATTTGGTGCCCTTTTACTATTAGCTGGTGCAAAAGGAAAAAGATTCGCGCTTCCTAATAGTGAAATCATGATTCATCAGCCACTTGGCGGTGTAAAAGGGCAAGCAACAGAAATCGAAATTACAGCAAAAAGAATATTGAAATTAAAGCATGACATTAATAAGATTATTGCTGATAGAACAGGACAGCCAATCGAAAAAATAGCACATGATACGGAAAGAGATTATTTTATGACAGCAGAGGAAGCTAAAGAATATGGGATTGTTGATGGGGTCGTTGAGAAAAAATAACATAAACCAGGCTAGAGAATATGCTCATTCTCTAGCCTGGTTTTTTAATCTTTAATCCATTCATCAACTAACGTTTGGTTCTTTTTAATCCATTTTCGCGCCGCTTCTTCGGGATCTTTCGTTTTATTTAACTCGACCATTAATGTACCGAGCTGTTCATCGTTCATTTTCCATTTGTCAAAGTATTTTATGATATCTGGATGATCTTTTTCGAAACCTTTACGAACAGAGTAATAAATGTCATCTTTTTCACCATATACTTTCTTAGGGTCTTTTAAATATTTTAAATCAAATTCTGAAAAGCCCCAATGCGGATTCCAAAGCGTAACAGCGATTGGTTTCTTTTTCGTATATGCTTTCTTTAGTTCACTCATCATCGCCGCTTCAGAAGATTGGACAAGTTTTAGTTTAATATCATATTCCTTCATCGCCTTATTTGTTAAATTCATTAGGCTGCTGCCAGGTTCAATTCCGACAATTTTATTATCTAGTTCATCTTTATGTGCATTTAGATCTTCAATGCTGTTTATGTTTTTTACATAAGAAGGGACAACTAAACCTAGTCCGGTTCCTTCATACCATTTTGATTTTAAGACAATATCATCTTTATAACGATCATTTAGTGGTTTATCCGTAACGGGTAGCCATACTTCTAAATTAGCATCAACATCACCGCGAGCAACACCAGTCCAAATTGCCGCTTTTTCTAAATACATAAGCTCAACTTTGTAGCCTTTTTGTTCTAATAGAACTTTCCACATGTTTGCTGTTGCAATGTTTTCTTTCCAACTTGTTACACCTAGTTTAATTTTTCCTTTCGAATTTGCATTTGTTGCATTACATGAAGAGAAAATCATAGTAATAAATAATGCAAGGCATATGAGCCATATTTTCTTTCTCATTAAAAACCTCCTAAGAAACGTTTGCTTTTTAAATAAATGTATAAGTAAGCATTCTTATTATGAACGGAAAAGAGAATTTTAAAGAAATCTTATAAATGTTATTTTTATGTAATATTTCTTTGCAAAATCGCAACACTATGTGAATAGATGGGTAGAAAAGGAGTAGTGACATGGATAATACAAAGGTACGTGTTGAAAACGTAACAAAAGTATTTGGGAAACACCCGCAAAGAGCGCTTACCTTATTAAAAGAAGGAAAAAGTAAATCGGAAATTTTGAAAGAGACAGGAATGAACGTTGGCGTAAAAAAGGCGACGTTCGAAGTATATACGGGAGAAATTTTCGTTATTATGGGATTGTCTGGTAGCGGGAAATCGACGTTAGTTCGTATGTTAAACCAACTGATTAGACCAACAGCGGGGCATATATACATAGATGGAGAAGATATCGCAACGATGGGCAAAGAAGAGTTGCGAAGAGTGAGAAGAACGAAGATGAGCATGGTGTTTCAGAAATTCGCTCTATTCCCTCATCGTACCGTTTTGCAAAATGTTGCATATGGGTTGGAAATACAAGGAGTTCCAGTAGAGGAACGAGAGAGAAAAGCGTTAGAGTCCTTGAAGTTAGTTGGATTAGACCATCATAAAGATAATTATCCAAGTCAACTGAGTGGTGGTATGCAACAGCGTGTCGGCATTGCGAGAGCGCTTACGAATGATCCGGATGTTTTACTTATGGATGAGTCATTTAGTGCATTAGATCCACTGATTCGAAAAGAAATGCAAGATGAACTGTTAGAATTACAAGATAAAATGGAAAAAACAATTATTTTTATTACGCATGATTTAGATGAAGCCCTTCGAATTGGTGATCGAATTGCGTTAATGAAAGATGGAGAAGTTGTCCAAATTGGAACGCCAGAAGAAATTATGATGAGTCCTGCGAATGAATTTGTAGAGAAATTCGTGGCGGATGTGAATTTAGGAAAAGTAATAACGGCGGAATCTATATTAAAACGACCAGAGACGTTATTAATTGACCGTGGACCACGTGTAGCACTTCAAATTATGAGAAATGCCGGCGTTTCTACAGTGTATGTTGTTAACAAAAAGTATGAGTTTTTAGGAATATTAACGGCAGATGATGCGAGTAAAGCAGTTCAAAAACAGTGGCCAATTGCTGATTTATTACTTACCGATATCCCACACGTGTATTTAGATACTTTACTGGAAGAAACGTATGCGAAAATGGCGGAGATGAAATATCCGTTACCAGTAATTGATGAAAAGAAAAGGTTAAGAGGAATTATTAAACGTGAAAGTGTCATTCAAGCTCTTGCAGGTAATATTGAGGAAGAGGTGAAAGACGATGAATAGTATACCACGTATTCCTTTAGGGGAATGGGTCGACTCATTTGTTGCAAGTTTATATGAGCACTTTGAAGGCTTATTCCGAGGATTCTCTTATATTATCGGCGGATTCGTTGATTTACTCACTAATTTTTTAACAATAATACCGGCTATATTGCTGATTATTATTTTGTGTTTCCTCATTTGGTACACAACGAGAAAAGTATCTTTAGTTATTTTTACACTGATCGGGTTATTATTTATTTTAAATATTAACTACTGGGCACAGACGATGCAGACATTAGCTCTTGTACTTACATCTGTTATTATTTCAATCATTGTAGGTATACCAATTGGTATTTTAGCTTCGCAAAATGAACGGTTTTCAAAATTTTTAAAACCGACATTAGATTTTATGCAAACAATGCCGGCTTTCGTATATCTTATTCCCGCGATTACATTTTTTGGAGTAGGTGTAGTACCTGGGATTATTGCATCAGTAATCTTTGCAATGCCACCGACAATTCGTTTTACTGACTTAGGAATTAGACAAGTTCCAGAAGATTTAATAGAAGCAGCGAATGCGTTTGGCTCTACCGCATCACAAAAATTATTTAAAGTACAATTACCACTCGCAACCGGAACAATCATGGCTGGTGTGAACCAAAGTATTATGCTCTCTTTATCAATGGTAGTAACAGCATCGCTTGTAGGAGCTCCAGGTCTTGGAGTTGATGTATACCGTTCTGTAACACAAGTTAATATCGGAATGGGATTTGAAGCCGGACTAGCCATTGTTGTCATTGCGATTATATTAGACCGCATTACACAAGGATTTCATCAAAAAAGAAGATAAACAAAAAACACACTTTATTATACAAAGTGTGTTTTTTGTTTGAATAAATTACATATGAACAATGAAAGAGCCGCCAGCTGACGCAAAAACTTGTTTTTTTATTTCATTGATTTAATTCTTCGATGAATAACGATATGTTTGTTTAATAGCGACTTTAAAATCTCTTCTTAAGTAGAGGATTATGTGGTGGAAAAGTATAAGTAATAAAGTACATTTTTTGGAAATTATTAAGTGAAATAGCGAATATATTAGTAGACAGTGAAGTCATGTAAATAGATATTATTTTGGAAGAAATTATGAGAGGAGATGCTATTTTGTCTAAAAAGAAAAAAAGCAATGATGCCTTGGCAATAGGCGTCGGTATAGGGGTTGTAATCGGTGTAGTCCAAGGTTATTTTACAAATAATTTAGTAATCGGAATTGTGATTGGGATTGTAATTGGAGTTGTGGTTTTGAAGAAAAAATGAGGTGTAAATTCAATTCAAAATTGTTGCGTTAAAAGAATGAATTTTCGGAATATAAATCCTGTTTTTCCTTTTTTTATGATATTATATATAAAAAGGATGGTGATGGATATGCCAACAAATAATCAAGAAGAACAAAATTGCTTCATTTGTGAAAAACATAAAGGAAATATTACAGTTCCAGGTGGAGCTATTTACGAAGATGAACTCGTTTACGTTGGACATGTCCACTGGGATAGCGAAGAAACGTATCTTGGTTATGTAATGATAGATATAAAAAGACATGTACCTGGTCTTGCTGAACTAACAGATGAAGAAGCAAAAAGGTTCGGACTTATATCAAGTAGAGTAAGTAAAGCACTAAAAGAAAGTGAAGGTGCAGAACATATTTACACTTTTGTTTCAGGGAATGGTGTACCACATATGCATATGCACATCATACCGCGTTATGCAAATACACCAAAAGAGTTTTGGTCACCGACTGAAGTAGCGAAATGGAACGGTGCGCCTTATGGTGATACAGAAAAAATCAAAAAACTATGCGAAAGAATACGAAAGTATATGGTGAGTGAATATGCATACAACAAATAATAGACAATATTCATGGGTTGGAAGTAGAGAAATGTGCTTAGACGAAATTTCGATAAAGCAATATGGTGAAATCGTAATTGGTAAATACGGCGGGAATATAAGTGCCGGAGCAAAAAAGAATGAAGATGGTGCGTTAGTTTGGTCAAATGGTGATTGGGAATTTGCAGCTATACTAGATGGACATAATAGTGCAGAAAGTGTTGATTTAGTAGTAAATACAATTCAAAAAGAATATGAAAATATAAAAGAAATGATGGCTGCATCGATTGATAAAGTATTTCGATCTATTGAAAATCATATTCTTACTATCTTTCAATCTTCTTCATTTAAGGAAAAGTGCCAAAGAATTAAAGGTGAAACAGCTTGCTTACTATGTGTAAGAAAAGAAAATTATATATGGTGGCTATCTATTGGAGACTGTTTAGTTTATGTATTTCATGAAGAGTTACATAAGTTAGGACAATATGCATTAAACTAACGTCATTTTTACGAATGGATTGGAAATATAAACACATTTGATTTACCTATTCCTTGCTATTCATCAGGGATTCGTGAATTACGTAATGGAAAGAATCGAATTGTAATGGTGACAGATGGAGTATTAGAATGCGGGGAACGTCGGTATGAAACTCCTGTAAATCTGTATAGTGATATGAATAGAAATAATATAAAACTTGAAGAAAGTGTTCATCATGTATTAGAGCACGTTCATCATCAATTCGGACGCGATAGTGCGACAATTGTTAGTTGGGACATTGATAATAAAGGAAAGGCTACTTATCCGAGTGATCAGCCAGAGAAAATAAAAGTAAGAAAATAAAAGGAGAGAGTTTTCTGTCAATTACCAAAATAACTCTATTAATTTTATGGGTACTATGTATATTCGTTTTTGAAAAAATAGCAAGAAAAAGATTAAACATCCCGAAACAAAAGGGATGGGATAATCAATATGTGAATAAAACACATAAATGGGGGAATAGAATTATTATTTTCTCTTATATAGTTGTTATTGCGCTAAGTGCTTTTTTTCCAAACCGTATATTTATGGGGTATGTACCTCTTTTGTTTTTTATCACGTTATATGGATTTCAATCACATATGGAGTGGAAATATGATAAGGAATCGCGCGAGTTCTTGATTTCATTATTTGTAGTTACAGCGCTAATAATAACTGGATTAATTATATATTTCTTTCTTTAATAAATTTTCAATTAAATATTTAAAGGAGGAAAATAATGAATAGATCTGTATTACGTGTAGAAGTCATTATTTATAATGGAAATAACTCAAAAGTGCTCGTTCAATGCGATGAAAATGAATCATTTTATCGTTTTCCAGGAGGCTCTATTGAATTTGGTGAAACAGCAAAAGAAGCGATAATAAGAGAATTAATGGAAGAATACGATTTGAAGATTGATGTTCAAGAGCTAGCTGTTGTAAATGAGCATATTTTCGAGTGGAACAACGAAAAAGGACATCATTGTACATTGATACATTGGGGAGTTGTTAAAGAGAGGGTTACAAATGAAATAAGACATAAAGAATATGAAGATATTATTTTAATATGGAAGGGCATAGAGGAATTAAAGGAGAAACCAACATATCCTGAAGGAATTGTAAGTTATTTAGAAGAGAATAACCGTAATATAGTCCACTTTATTACTAAAGATAAATAAGGTAATAGGAGGGGGAGCAATGGGTATTTCTACAATTTTGCTTATTATTATTATTGGACTTGGTATAGGTGGTTACTTTATAGAACAGTTTTTAAGAAGAAAATTAAATATGGAGAAAAGAGGCTTTTTTGGATATAAGCATGTGAATAGTTTGCATGTGAAATTGGAAATAGGATTGTTCTTTATTTATTTCGTAAGTAGTATCATTTATGTTAATAGTAATGAAAATGCAAATGTAGGATATGCCCTTTTCATTTTTTTTGGAACATTATGGACGTTAAGGGCATGGATGGAGTGGAAATATGATAGGGAATCGAAGGAATATATTCTTTCGATAATCGGCTTATTGGCATTTATAGTTATGATTTTATTGCTCATTTACTTTGATCCGTTTTCAATTTAAAACAAAAAGAATAAAAAAGGGGGATGGAATAATTTGGGGCTAAATGAGGTAATTGAAAGAATTCAAGAAAAATGTACGGAACAATCAGTTATAATAATAGGTATTGATGGCTGTGGCGGTGCAGGTAAAAGTACGTTAGCTAATAAAATAAAAAGTGATTTTTCAACTGTAACGGTTGTACATATGGATGATTTTTATTTACCATCTGCAAAGATTGTAAATGTACATCCTACGAATAAATCGATTGGTGCAGATTTTGACTGGAAACGTCTTTTACAAGAAGTTCTAGATCCTATTAGTAATGGATTAGAAGGGCGTTATAAGCGTTATGATTGGGAAAAGGATTCTTTAGTTGGATCCCATATTGTTCCTGCCAGTGGTATTGTAATTATTGAAGGTGTATATGCAACACGTCAGGAGCTAGCGGGAATGTATAATTTGAAAATATGGGTGAATTGTCCTCGTGAAACACGTATAAAAAGAGGGATTGCTAGAGACGGGGAAGCTGCGCGCGATATGTGGGAAAACAATTGGATGGTTGCTGAAGATATGTATGTAGAAAGTCATAAGCCACATGAATTTGCAGATGTTATTATTGATGGCACAAATAATGAAATAACTAATAAATAAGAAACCATTTACTACTAAATGGTTTCTTATTTAATTTAAACATTTAATTTCGTTAATACAGATTTAATGAAATTTGTTTTATCCTCTGCATATTGATGTTTATCATTAGGATTAGCTTGTGAAAGTTGAATCTTTAACTGTTCATACTGTATACGAGCAGTTTTATTGTCTATTAAGTAATCTCGAAATTGTAATTGTTCTATTAAATATGTATTCCCTCGCTCATACATATGAATTTGATGAGTTCTTGGCTCACCTTTATTAAAATAATATCGTTCAGGCAATACATTTTCTCTATATTTATAGTTTAGTAGTTCTAACTTTTTAATACAATGTATACCGTCCGTATAATTTTCTAATTCGATTGCTATATCAATAATTGGCTTTGCACTTAAATGTGGAATAGAAGTACTACCAATATGGTGTATCGCTAAAATATGCTCGCCAATTTGTTCCTCAATGAATTGTTTCTCCTTTACAAATTCAATTGCCCATTCTTCAGTCCATGGAACTAAAAACACTTTACCGTAGGGTAAACCTAACATTTAATTAGCACCTCTTTCAAAATGGTTTTTAATAAAGGGAATTACATCTTCTTAAAACTTCTCAAAACAAGGTATTCCCACAATCTCCAAGGAAGAATTTTCTTTGCAAAGATCATAAATTTCACGCCTTTTCCAATCGGATATCGTAAATTCGTACGCTTAGATTCAGCAATTTCTACAATTTTATTAGCAACATCTATCGGATTGCCAAATGTATCACTGCCGTTATTAATATGTTTTTGTATTTTATCCATATATTCTTTGTAAGGAGAAGTAGTATCAGATTGGTTTGTAGCTAGTTGTTTACCAACTTCCCATATATTCGTGTTATAAGAGCCAGGTTCCACTAAAGCAACATCTATTCCAAAAGGTTTTACTTCTAAACGAAGGGATTCACTCCATCCTTCTAATGCATGTTTTGAAGAAACGTAAGGAGATAGACCGGGGAATCCAACTTGTCCACTAATGCTACTTATATTAATTATTTTTCCACTTTGTTGTTCTCTCATATATGGTAAAACAAGCTGAGTGATCGATATAGCACCAAAAAGATTCGTTTCAAATTGTTTGCGATATTCCTCTACTGGAATTTCTTCTACAAAGCCACCATTAGCATATCCTGCATTATTAATAAGGAGGTCTACTCTGTTTATTTCTTTTAAAAATAATTGAAAGTTATGTATAGAGTTTTGATCGGTTACATCTAATTGTTGAATTTTAATGTTTTGCTGTAAGCTGAGTTGGGTAGCTATAGATAGTAAGTTCACTTGTTTTTCAAGGTTCCTCATTGTAGCGATAACGAAATAGTCTTTTTTCGCAAGTTCAATTGTTGTTAAAAGACCGAATCCACTTGAAGCCCCGGTTATAACTGCGATTTTTTTATTCATTTTTTGCTCTCTTTCTTTTTCTTTTATCATAACGAGTTATGATAAGAAAATCTATTATTCTTATATTCGTTTTGAGAGCATTACCCGTTAACTCTATATTCTATGTGATTTTTAAAAGAGGAAATTATACGGACTCAGCGTATATAGAGAAGTGAGTATGAATACGTTTATGAAATGAGGGAAGAGAGATGGCCCATGTGAAAGATGTATTAGCAGATCAGTTATTAGCGAATGCGAACGATCCTAGTTGGTATATTCCGTTTTCAGATGCAGTTAAGGGTTTATCTGAGAGGGAAGCTTTCTGGAAACCGAATGAAGAGAGTAACAGTATAGCTGAAATTGTACAACATTTATTGTATTGGAATTCTACGTGGCAAACTAGATATAAAGAATCGAATGTGAATGCTGTGCCTGCTATCGGAGATAATAACAAAAGTTTTATGCTTTCAAATAATCAAACTTTCGATGAATTACGAGAAAAACTACTAGAGAAACTGTTACTATGGCAAAATCTCATAAATGAAGAAAAGGTTGAAAGCGATGTAGTGGGATTTCCTGTTTCTGCAAAGTGGTGGGAAGTGCTAGCCAATGTAACTACTCATAATGCATATCATATCGGTCAAATTATTTACATCCGAAAATTACAGAAGAGTTTTGATGGTGAATAACATAATAATTTTCAAATTAGGTGAACAAAAGTGGACAAAACGAGACTAATGTCTCATTTTGTCCACTTTTTTATTTTCAACATAGAGAGAAAACCTATTAAATCAAGGATTGGAAATTGGCACGGTACTTGCTATATAAAAGATGAACAAGAAAATAGGAGGGCTGAACATGTTAAAAACAACTGAAAGTAAAGGGAATGGAATTACGAAAGAACAAGCTCGCTGGATGTACGAAAAAATGTTAGAGATTCGTAAGTTTGAAGATAAGGTGCATGAATTATTCGCGCAAGGCGTTCTGCCAGGTTTCGTTCATTTATACGCTGGGGAAGAAGCGGTAGCAGTTGGTGTATGTGCTCACTTAACGGATAGTGACAGTATTACAAGTACGCATAGAGGCCATGGGCATTGTATCGCAAAAGGTTGCGATTTAAACGGTATGATGGCTGAACTTTTTGGGAAAGCGACAGGGTTATGTAAAGGTAAAGGCGGCTCCATGCACATTGCTGATTTAGATAAAGGAATGCTTGGTGCAAATGGCATTGTAGGTGGTGGTTTCCCGCTTGCTTGCGGCTCAGCATTAACAGCTAAATATAAAGGAACGAAAGATGTAAGTGTTTGTTTCTTCGGTGACGGAGCAAATAATGAAGGAACATTTCACGAAGGGGTTAATTTAGCGGCGATTTGGAAATTACCAGTTATTTTTATCGCAGAAAATAACGGTTACGGTGAAGCGACAACATTTGAATATGCTTCAAGTTGTGATTCCATTGCAGATCGAGCGAAAGCTTACAATATTCCAGGTGTTCAAGTGGATGGAAAGGACTTGCTTGCGGTGTATAAAGCAGCGGAAGAAGCAGTAGAACGTGCTCGTAATGGCGGTGGTCCAACAATAATTGAATGTATGACATATCGTAATTACGGTCATTTCGAAGGTGAAGCACAAACGTATAAAACTTCAGAAGAAAAAGAAGAACATTTAAATGAAAAAGATGCGATTGTGAATTTCCGTAAGCATTTAATTCATGAAGCTTTATTAACTGAATCTGAGCTTGTAGATATGGAAAAGGCAGTAGATGAAGCGGTTCAAAAATCAATTGAATTTAGTGAAAATAGTCCATATCCAGAGGATGAAGAGTTATTAAAAGATGTATACGTTTCTTACAAATAAGAGGAGGGTGAAAAATAATGACTAGAACAGTAAGTATGTCAACTGCAATTAATGAAGCGATGAAAATCTCAATGCGTCGTGATGAAAACGTAATTTTAATAGGAGAAGACGTTGCAGGTGGTGCACAAGTTGATCACTTGCAAGATGATGAAGCATGGGGCGGTGTTCTTGGTGTTACGAAAGGCCTTGTACAAGAATTTGGCCGAAATCGTATTTTAGATACACCAATTTCAGAAGCGGGTTACATGGGAGCAGCAATGGCAGCTGCGGCAACAGGACTACGTCCGATTGCTGAATTAATGTTTAATGATTTTATCGGTAGTTGTCTTGATCAAGTATTAAACCAAGGTGCAAAGTTCCGCTATATGTTCGGTGGTAAAGCGAAAGTGCCAGTTACAGTACGTACGATGCATGGTGCAGGTTTTAGCGCAGCTGCACAACATTCACAAAGTTTGTATGCGTTATTTACGAGCATTCCAGGTATAAAAGTTGTCGTTCCTTCTACTCCATATGACGCAAAAGGCTTATTATTAGCGGCAATTGAAGATGATGACCCAGTAATCTTCTTTGAAGATAAAACACTTTACAATATGAAAGGTGAGGTGCCGGAAGGGTATTATACAATTCCATTAGGTAAAGCAGATATAAAACGTGAAGGTTCTGATGTAACAATCGTCGCCATTGGAAAACAAGTTCATACAGCACTTGCAGCTGCTGAGCAATTATCGAAAAAAGGACTTGAAGTAGAAGTAATTGATCCACGTTCTTTATCACCACTAGATGAAGATACGATTTTAGCATCAGTTGAAAAAACAAATCGCCTTATTGTTATTGATGAAGCAAATCCAAGATGTAGTATCGCAACGGATATTGCGGCAATTGTAGCGGATAAAGGATTCGATTTGTTAGATGCACCTATTAAACGAATTACAGCACCACATACACCAGTTCCGTTCTCGCCACCACTTGAAAAGTTATATTTACCAACGCCGGAAAAAGTAATTGAAACTGTATCAGAAATGATCGGAGACCAATCTTTATTACATGTGTAATAAAACGATGAGAAGGGAGAGAGAAGCATGGCTGTAGAAGTTGTAATGCCGAAGTTAGGTATGGCGATGAAAGAAGGTGTTATTACGAGCTGGAATATTAAAGCAGGCGATCATGTATCAAAAGGTGAACTAATTGCTAGTATTAATTCGGAAAAAATTGAAACTGAAATAGAAGCACCAGCGGATGGAACTGTTCTTGATATAGCTGTAAGTGAAGATGAGGGAGTTCCACCTGGCACTGTCATTTGCTATATCGGTAAGCTGAACGAAAAAGTAGAAATCAATGAAAGTATAAATGTTGTAGAAGAAAAAGCACCTAATCTAGAGCCTAAAAAGGTCCAACATCCAGAACCATATGCGAAAGAAGTGGCGAAGCAAAGAATCAAAATTTCACCTGTAGCGAAGAAAATTGCAAAGTCTGAAAATCTAGATATCAAAGCATTAGTTGGTACAGGACCTGGCGGAAGGATTACAAAAGTAGACGTATTAAAAGTGATTGAAGAAAGAGTAACAATTCCAGAAGTACTTGAACAAGAAGAAAGTAAAGCAATTCCTGTTACTGGTATGCGGAAAGCAATCGCAAACCGTATGCATGCAAGTTTACAAAATAGTGCGCAATTAACATTAACGATGAAAGTAGATGTTACAGATTTAGTTGCTTTACATAAAGAAATAGCGGCAGTTGTACAAAAACGATACGATAACAAACTAACTATTACGGATTTCGTTTCTCGTGCTGTTGTATTAGCCCTTGGAGAGCATAAAGAAATGAACAGTGCTTATATGGATGATACAATTCATCAATTTGAACATGTTCATTTAGGCATGGCAGTCGCATTAGAAAAAGGATTAGTCGTTCCAGCTATTCGCTTTGCTAATGATCTATCTTTAGTAGAGTTATCTAAACAAATTAAAAATGTTGCACAAAAAGCAAGAGAAAGTAGTTTAAGTAGTGATGATATGCAAGGGACAACCTTTACAATTAGTAATTTAGGTAGCTTCGGTATTGAATATTTTACGCCAGTATTAAATACACCTGAAACTGGTATTTTAGGTATAGGTGCAATTGAACATGTTCCAGTATATAAAGGGAAGAAAATAAAAAAAGGCAGTATGTTACCTTTAAGTTTAACATTCGATCATCGTGTATTAGATGGTGCACCAGCAGCTGCATTTTTACGCACAATTAAACGTTATTTAGAAGAACCTGTAACAATTCTTTTATAAAGAGAAGGTGAGAGAATGAGTAAACTAGTCGTTATTGGTGGCGGACCTGCTGGCTATGTAGCAGCAATTACCGCGGCTCAAAGTGGAAAAGAAGTCACTCTTATTGATGAAGCTGATCTTGGCGGGACTTGTTTAAATGTTGGGTGCATGCCTACAAAATCATTGTTAGAAAGTGCAGAAGTGCATGACATTGTGAGAAAAGCGAATCATTATGGAATTATGCTTAACGAAGGAAGTATTTCAGTTGATTGGAAGCAAATGCAGGCGAGGAAATCACAAGTTGTAACACAGCTCGTCCAAGGAATTCAATATTTAATGAAGAAAAATAAAATAAAAGTTATACAAGGTAAAGCAAGATTTGAAACGAATCATCGTGTGAGAGTTACACACGGTGATAAAGAAATTGTAGTAGATGGAGAACAGTTCATTATTGCAGCAGGTTCAGAACCGACTGAATTACCTTCTGCTACATTTGATGGGAAATGGATTTTAAATAGTAGCCATGCAATGTCCCTAGAAAATATACCGAAATCATTATTAATTGTTGGTGGTGGTGTAATAGGATGCGAGTTTGCAAGTATTTATAGTCGTCTTGGAACAAAAGTTACGATTGTTGAAATGGCACCGCAATTATTACCTGGTGAAGATGAAGATATCGCACACATTTTAAGAGGGAAACTAGAAAATGATGGCGTAGAAATATTTACAGGAGCAGCTTTAAAAGGATTAAATAATTATAAAAAGCAAGCTTCATTTGAATATGAAGGAAGTACCCAAGTAGTTAATCCAGAATTTGTTCTCGTTTCTGTCGGCCGAAAACCACGTGTACAACAATTAGATTTAGAAAAAGCAGGCATTCAATATTCAAATAAAGGAATTTCTGTGAATGAACATATGCAAACCAATGTATCACATATTTACGCAGCGGGTGATGTGATTGGTGGAATCCAGCTTGCTCACGTTGCTTTCCATGAAGGAACGACAGCAGCATTACATGCGAGTGGAGAAGATGTAAAAGTAAACTATCATGCTGTACCTCGCTGTATTTATACAGCTCCAGAAATTGCTAGTGTCGGTTTAAGTGAAAAATTAGCAAGAGAGCAATATGGTGATATTCTTATCGGAGAGTTTCCTTTTTCAGCAAATGGAAAAGCGCTTATTATTGGAGAACAAACGGGTAAAGTAAAAGTCATTGTGGAACCTAAATATCAAGAAATTGTAGGGATTTCTATTATTGGTCCACGTGCAACCGAACTGATTGGACAAGGAACTGTAATGATTCATACAGAAGTTACTGCTGATATTATGAGAGATTATATTGCAGCACACCCAACTTTATCTGAAGCGATTCATGAAGCGCTATTGCAAGCGATAGGACATGCTGTACACGCTTAAATGGAAGTGTAATAAACCACTATTCTCTAAATGTATGAGAGAATAGTGGTTTGAATTTTTACAGAAGAAATTGAATATCCTATTATTTTTTTACTTCAATCGCTGAAGTAATATCGTTCCAATCAGCAGCTAAATTAGCAGTTTTACCGTACCAATCAGCGTGTTTAAATATAACACCTTTTCCATATCCTTGTGTAGAAGTATGCTCCCAAAGTGTCGTTGAATAACTTGCTGAAGGTGATGCTGTACTTACAGAGGAAATTCTGTCGTTCCAGCTAGATGGCAAGTTTTTAAAGCCGCTGCTCCAGTAAATATATTGGCCACCTTTATCTTTATGTTCATAAAAATCAGTACTACCAGCACCGCTACCTAAAGGATTGATTTTATTTTTAAGTACTTTTTTATCCTTTTCAATATAAGCATCTAATGTTTCGCGGCTAGTAAAACCATAAGCTAGCCAATCTCCATTTTCATTTTGCTCTGGTAATACCATAGTAATTTGGATGTCTTTCTTATCTTGATCACTTAATTTTGTAAGAGAATTAACATTCTGTTCATCCACTTTTAAATAATCAAAAGACTTAATTGTGTTACCTTTTTCTTCAGCACTTGCTACTCCTAGTCCTCCAGTTAATGCAAATCCCACTACTAATGTACCTGCTACTAATTTCTTCAACATATAACCATACCTTTTTGTTTAGATTTTTGTACTAGTAAAATGTATTCTAATTATCAACTATCGTAAATATTCTGGAGTTTTAGAAGTGAAAGGTGGAATATTTACAGTTTTGCATTTTTTCTTTAGAAAAAATAGGTATTAGAATGATATAATAAATAGATATATCGCTTTTGTTGGATGTTAAAATATTTTAGGAGGGAAGCTGAAGAAGTAACGATTTGTGCAAAAGATGTATTGCTGGAGATAGATTACTAGTAAACTTGATGACTTTACAAACAAAAAAACAGTCGTATTTGACTGTTTTTTATTTAGTTGCTAAATTATCAAGTTTCCAATATGTATCTGTTAACGGCGCGGCTTTGCTATCTATGTATAGATACATATTATTTAAATCTTTTGGTGAAGTTTTCAGTTCAAATACAACGTCAGTAGTTAAAGAGAATTCGTGTGGAACATTTTTATAGTGCTCGTCATATATCGGATGAGCTTCACCTTCATATTTCTGACCAGTTTTTTCATCTTGTATGAAATATTTTATTTCCGAAAGATCAATAGTTTGTCCATCATCTCGAACATTATTAATCATAACACGAGTAGTAATGCGCCATTCTTTGTCTATTTTTTCGAATTTAGCATTTTCAACAGTTGCTCTATAGTATTCATTTTTAACTATTTCCCCATAATGCATTGCATTCTTTTCAAGAGCGCTCTTTTCTTGTTTTGGTGCAGTATTCCCATTACATCCTGCCATTAGTCCTGTAAATAATAATGCTGTACAAGTTACTTTCATTATAGATTTCATAATAATTCCTTTCTGTGTTAAAAAGTGAGACATAGGAATAATTTTACATTAATAAAAGGATGAATGGAAGTATAATTGTGAAACATGCAAATATGCATTTATTTAGTTGTTAATTTAATGGGATAGAAAAAGGGAGAAAACCTGTATAGAGCTGAATAAAGAAGTATTGAAAATATTGTAAAACAGAAAAAACATGCATATAATTAAAAGATGGATAAATTTTACGAATATTCAATGATAGTGGTGAGAACATGTTTACTGAAGAGCGTAGAGAGAAAATTTTGGAGTTACTTAAGAAAAATGGAAGGGTAATTGCTAAAGATCTTGCGGAAAGTTTTGATATGTCTATTGATTCAATAAGAAGAGATTTGTCTATTATGGAGAAGGATGGCTTATTAAAAAGAACGCACGGAGGTGCAATTGAACTTGCTCGAGTAAGGAATTTAGCTGCTGAGCGATTTGAACGTTATAGTAATGGTTCTGTATATGAAGACGCAATTGCAAAAATCGCAGCTTCTTATATACAAGAAGGAGATTCTGTTTTTATTGGTGGGACTTCTATTTATTATGTCATGTTAAAATATTTACCTGAAACATCATTTACAGTTGTTACAAATTCTATAGAAATTGCTAGTACGTTACGGGAATATAAGAACATTGATACGTACTTAATTGGTGGAAAGGTGAAACCATCAGGAAATATGACAGATACACTTGCCTCAGAATGGATAAGTAGATTCTCTATTGATCTGTATTTCTCTACAGGTGGTGGCATTTCATTGAATGGTATAAGTACTGCAACGCCTGAAGTTGCTTATTTTAGTAAAACAGTAAATAAGATTGCTAGACGAAATATTTGTTTAGTTCCTCACAATAAACTTGGAATAGACTACTTTATAAAAGGAGAATCACTGATTGAAATTGACCTTATAATAACAGATTCAGAGGCTAGTAAAGAAACGATTCAACAATTTGAGAAACAAGGTAAAGAAATTGTAATAGCATCAATAGACTACTTTTAAAAGGAGCTTGAAATGATTATAAAAGGACAAAAATTCCACATAAATGGATTAGTTTATACAATTCGTTCGGCAACTGAAACAGATGCGGAACAGTTATCGGAAATTAGAGTTCAAATCGATGGAGAAACTGAAAACATGGATAGAGAAGCTGGAGAGGGATTTATAGATAAGATAGGTTTTCAAAAAATAATAAAAGCAGATAGTGGCGAGACAAAGAATTTGTTTTTAGTTGCAGAAGTGCACAACCGAATCGTTGGGTTTTCAAGATGCGAAGGGTCAAATTTGAAGAGATTATCTCATAAAGTAGAATTTGGCGTTTGTATTTTAAAAGAGTTTTGGGGATATGGAATAGGTAAGAGTCTATTGCAACAATCTATTCATTGGGCTGATGAAAATGAGATTAAAAAGATATCATTACAAGTATTAGAGACAAACGAAAAAGCCATTCTACTTTATAGAAAATTAGGTTTTGAAGTAGAAGGAATTTTGAAAAATGATAAAAGACTGTCAGATGAAAAGTATTATAATACGGTTGTAATGGGAAGGTGTATTTGAGGTGTTTATAAAAGAGGTGGAAATGTATGTTTTATAGAAGAAAGTACTATATAGTAAAGAATGAATTTATAGAAATATTTAATGAGCATTTTAATAAAACAAACTTACCAAATCAGTTAAAGCATGGTTCCAGGCTAATAGGACGCTGGATGAAAGATAATAAGAATGGTACGACTGAAGTGTTTGCAATATGGGAATATGATAGTTATGAACAATATAAAGAAATAGAATCAAAGATTAGAAATGACGAGAAGCATATTAGAAGAATACATGAATGGTATGAAAAACATGGCGGGAAAAAATATGTTTTTCAGAAGTACATAGTAGAGATGAAAAATGAAGAGTTAGTGTGTACTGTAAAGTGATAGAGATGTGAGGGATAATGGGAATGAAAACAAAATTATATTTTAGTGTAGCATCCACAATTTTATTTGCAATAGCCGTGATTGTTTTCTTTATAAATGGAAATCCACAAAAGTGGTTTTGGTTATGTATTTTCTTTGCTTCCATTATACAAAATATAGTGCTACTAAAAAAGAATAAAGAAGTGCATTAAGATATTCAAATTATTAACATATTTGTGTCGTCTTTCTAGTTTTGTTGAAAACGCTTTTATTCAGTTTTATAATAAAAGTATGTTTTTAC
Source organism: Bacillus cereus group sp. MYBK245-2 (assembly GCF_051916145.1). Lineage (NCBI taxonomy): Bacteria > Bacillati > Bacillota > Bacilli > Caryophanales > Bacillaceae > Bacillus > Bacillus cereus group sp. MYBK245-2. Next base: position 37,374 of record NZ_JBQAGB010000009.1, read on the forward strand.
AAATCTCCAAAATAATGAATAGGGAGATGATATAATGCTAGCTTCACCGTTTTACTTACATACATGGAAAAAGTTTGTTGATGAAGGTGTCCTTGATTCGAACCGTATAAACGAAAGAATTTCAGAGTCATGGTATCGATGTAAACAAGCAAATGTGAATCCTCATATGAATAAAGGTCAGAAAATTTTGTCTTCTAATATTTTTCAAGACCAAAAGAAAAAGAGTGAAATCTTCCTAGATATAGCAATACCTCAAATACAAAATATGAGAAAAACCATTGATGAACTGCAAATGATGGCATTATTAATCGATCCAGACGGTTACGTTCTATCGTTAAGTGGAAATAAACAAACGTTGCAACGAGCGAAACATATTAATTTCGTTGAAGGTGTGAAATGGACGGAAGCGGCTGTTGGTACAAATGCGATAGGAACAGCGTTAGAAATTGAAGAGGCTATTATGATAAGTGGTACAGAGCATTATTCTGTCGCATCTCATAGCTGGAGCTGTGCGGCCGCTCCTATTCATAATGATGATGGGAAATTAATAGGCGTTCTAGATTTCTCTTGTCCGATTGAGTTTTCGCATCCATATATGCTCGGTATGGTAACTTCGATTGCACATGCGATTGAACGTGAATGTAGTATTCGAGTACATCAAAATGAACTGCAGTTAATCCATCGTTTTTTAGATGTAATTGACAGTGATGAACAAGTAGTAATTTGTAATCATCGCGATGTTATCGTTTCTGCGAGCAAGAGGGTTCGGGAACGAGTATGTAATTGGTCACGAATGAAACTTGAAGATTTAATGCACTATGGATTGAAAACTAAATTAGAAGTTCCAGTATACAGTAATAATAGAATGATTGGGAAATGTATTTATGTAAAGGAAAATAAACAAGGAAATTTATTTTCAACTGTCCCACTTATAAACGGAATTACTTTCCCTGGAGTGATTGGGACGAGCAGTGCATTTCAACATACTTTAGAAGAAATTAAGCTTGTATCTCCAACTGATGCTAGTGTATATGTGTGCGGGGAAACAGGTGTAGGGAAAGAATATGTAGCGAGAGCGATTCATGAAAATAGTCCAAGAAAAAATGGTCCATTTATAGCTGTTAACTGCGGTTCATTACCGAAAGAATTAATGGAAAGTGAATTGTTTGGTTATGCTGAAGGAGCGTTTACAGGTGCACGGCGCCAAGGATATAAAGGGAAATTCGAACAAGCAGATGGAGGAACAATATTTTTAGATGAAATTGGTGAAGTGCCTCCAGAGATGCAAGTCGCATTATTGCGTGTTTTACAAGAACGAACAGTAACCCCAATTGGCAGTTCAAAAGAGGTACCGGTAAATATTCGTATTATTACTGCGACACATAAAGATTTATTGCGATTAGTAGAAGAAGGGAAATTTCGTCAAGATTTATATTATCGGTTACATGTTTATCCGCTTTATGTTCCAACGTTAATAGAAAGAAAAGAGGATATTCCATACTTCATAAAACATTTTTGTGAACAAAAGAATTGGAATGTTGTATTTCCAAAAAGTATTTGTAATCAATTTTATCAGCATACATGGCCCGGAAATATTCGAGAATTATTAAATGTATTAGAACGCATTTACATTTTATCGCAAGGACAGGAAATATGCGAAAAACAAATCTCTTTTTTATTACAAACAATGATGGGAAATCAACATCAACTTGCATTGCAAGCAGAAAATAAAATAGAGAACACATTAAATTTCCGCGAAAGAATACAGCGTGACAGCATGATTGAAGCGCTAGAAAAGACGAACGGAAATGTTTCGTTAGCTGCAAAACTTTTAGATGTACCTCGAAGTACATTTTATAAACGAATGCAAAAATATAAGCTATAAAGTAGATTTTTGTAATCTACTTTTTCTTTGTGGGCTCATGTTCTGTCGGAATATGCGCTTACCGGGGAAATAATAAAATAGTTAGAAATAAATTTCCGAAAGGGGGACTTATGTGAAGTATATTGAAATTGGTATTGGAAATAGGTGGTTCGTTCGAACAGAAACCGAAAATAAAGATGGAACTGAATTTGAGGAAAGAGGAATTATAAAACCTATTTATTTTGAGTCACTGTACGTACGAATGTGGTTTCGGAAAACGTGTTTAATTTTTGATACGAAAGAAGGGTTTAAAAAGGTTAAGAAGAGGAGGATTGATTATAAATTTATAGTTGGAATTGTAAGTAGACTGAATAAAGAAAAGGTGTACTAACATACGTAGTTATATTGACCAGAAAATCCTTTTGACTTATATCAAATTCATGAAAAGCAATTTTTATAAATATAAATTGATAATAAAACCGCTAAGGAAACTTAGCGGTTTCTTTTTAAATGGGAGGGATTTTCGTATGAATAGGATCGTAACGGTTTTACTTGCAATTATTATAATGGGGTATTCCATTTATAGTTGGAATGATACTTCGGAAATGAGTATGCTAATTTTACAAACGCTTTTAGGTTTTATGTTAGTTAGCTTAGGGGTGCAAAATTTAAAAAATAACGAAAAAGAAAATAGAAGTATAGGGATCGCTTTATTACTCGTGGCTTTGTTTTTAATTGTTGTATCTTTAATAAAATATTTTGTATGAATAAGTTTTTAAATTAATAAAAAATTAAAATTCTACTTGTATTTCACTATATAAAATATGACATAATGATTTAGTTAAAATAGAAATGGATAGGGTATTTGAGAGGGGCAGTATAATGAGTTTTGCAATAGAAATAGTAATAAAAGCACCAATGGATGTTGTATGTGACTACATAATAGAAGATGAAAAAATAAAAGAATGGAATACGTTTATAATAGAAAATCGCTATCCTTCAAATATGGATAAAGAGAATCCACGTGTAGGAGATAAATATATTACTGTTCAAAAAGTCGGTAAGAAAATATTCGAGGCTGAAGTAGAAATCCTTGAATACGATGCACCTCATATTATTTCACTTGGCAGTGAAATGAAGCAAGGTTATTCAGCAATGACTTATATGTTAGAAGAAGATGAGGAGGGTACAGCACTTACATTAATTTCAGAATATGAACCTAGTAATTTTTACTATAAAATTATGTATAAGTTAACAGGCTGGATTTCACAAGGTTTAACTATGGAACAAATTGAGCGTCTAGCAGAATGTGTAGAAGCTGCTTATCATAAAGAAGATTAATATTAAAAATAAGGTAAAAGCGTTACTCAATTCCGTGAGTAACGCTTTTACTGTTTGAAGATTTTTCATTGAAAATCTCAATAGCTCTTTCATATATTTCTTTATCAACACAAAATCTTTCTGTTATCCAATAATTAAGTTCAGAAGATGTAAGGCTTTGTTCTCTTTTCTTATCTTGGAAATATTGTTTTAAAACATTAGCATTAATAGAAGTTGGAATACCATCGATATAACCGAAAATCTGAATTTTCTTTAATACAGGAGATGTATGCCAATCGTTAGACTTTGTAATGAGTTCTTTCATACTTGATAAATCTATTGGCTCTGTATGTAAGATTTTTGCTGGACCTGGATTTCTAGTAATTTCAATCTTATTATTTGAGACTTCATAAGTAAAAGTTTCCCTTACATTACTTACTTGAAATGATTCATAAAGTGGATAAGCTTGGAATAAAGGTGCACAGTAACCAACATCAACATAGTAAGGCTGCTCTAAGTTAACGCGTAAGCATAAATGTCCGGGATTCATATACAAATAATGAACGTCAAAACCAAGGTTTGATAATAACCAATGAAATCCAATTGAGTGCGTCCAACAAGTACCCCCCAGACCTTTTGTAGTAATACGGTTTATGTATGTATCAATGGAAGGGAAATAATTACCTGTTTCATTACCTTTTTCCCAGTCAATTATTTTAGTAAGAGTTTCCCACTTTATTTTTTCTTGATGAGCTTTAATAAGCTCATTTAAAAACTTTAAGCTAGTAGGTTGATTTGTAGTACCTAAAAATGATAGAAATTTATTTACTAGTTTTTCTTGAGACATTTTCTGATCCTTTCTATATAGAAATCGTTTTTGGTATTATTATACAATAGATATCAGAAAATACAGGTATTTATTAATGGAGTGGGAGAGAATTATATGTCTATGTCGCTATATTATAAAAAAATCCGAGAGAAATTAGGCCATGAACTAATTTTTATGCCGAGTGTAGCTGCGGTTATAAAAAATGAGCAAGAAGATATTTTATTTCAATATCCTGGCGGGGAATACTGGAGTTTGCCAGCTGGAGCAATTGAGCCTGGAGAAACTCCAGAAGAAGCAGTAGTTCGTGAAGTGTGGGAAGAAACAGGATTGAAAGTGCAAGTAAAAAAACAAAAAGGGGTGTTTGGAGGAGAAGAGTATCGCCATACATATCCGAATGGCGATCAAGTAGAATATATTGTTGTTGTGTTTGAATGTGAAATTACTAGTGGAAAACTGAAATCAATAGATGGTGAATCTTTAAAACTACAATATTTCTCATTATCTGAAAAGCCTCCTTTAGCACTACCATACCCAGATAAAATATTTTTATAGATGTAAAATAACACACCTTATTTATTGAAGGTGTGCTATTTATATAACCCCGTTGTATACATTTCCGTCAATGTATGTACTATCTCTTCTAACTCTAATTTTTTATCATTTTTCACAATCGTCCAAAGAAATATCTCATTCATTGCGAACCAAGCACGTGCTACAGTTTCTTTATTTAATTCAGGATGCGCTAACCCATTTTCTTGAGAGTATGTAATATCTTGCGTAATGCTGTTTATAAATCGTTCTCGAATCTCATCCCATTTTTGACGTATCTCTTTTGATAGCCCGATTGCTTCTTCTACAACTTGTAAAATAGCTCGTTCTTTCTCTGCTAGTTGGAGGAATGCCCTCACTTGGTTTTGAATCATATTACGTGCTTCTTCTTTTGTTTGAGGAGAAAAAGAGCGCTCAGCAATATCATAAAATTGATTCATAACATCTTCCATTAAAACGGTGAGGAGATCATCTTTGTTTTTGAAGTATACATATGCCGTTCCATAACCAGTTTCTGCATGTTTAATAATTTGCGTAATGGTTGTTTTCTGAAATCCGTTATTAATAAAAACAATGTATCCGGAATGTAAAAGTTTCTTTTTAGTTTCTAAGGAGCGGTGTTTTCTTGATGAAAGAGTAGTGTTTTTCAAAGAATCACCTCTTTATACTGAAATATCTGAAAATATAATTGTATTGTAAAAGAAATTCATATATAAAGTCAACTGACATAATATCATTGACGTTATATCAACTAAGGTGATATATTTCAATTAGTTAGAATAAAAAGAAAATTAAGAGAAGGTGACACCATGTATACAGAACCATTTCAACCAACTTATGAGTATGCGCTTGAATGTGATAAACATGATGAACTGAAAGATTTTCAAACTGAATTTTATAAAAAAGAAGGAACAATATATTTAGATGGAAACTCATTAGGGCTACTTTCAAAAAGAGCAGAAAAATCATTACTTACTTTGCTAGATTCATGGAAAGAGTACGGTATTGACGGCTGGACCGAGGGTGAGCATCCGTGGTTTTTCCTTTCGGAGAAATTAGGTGAATTGACTGCGCCTCTTATTGGAGCTTTACCAGAAGAAACTATTGTAACCGGTTCCACGACGACGAATATTCATCAAGTAATCGCAACTTTCTATGAGCCGAAAGGAATTCGCACAAAAATTCTTGCGGATGAGTTGACATTCCCGTCCGATATATATGCACTTCAAAGTCAAATTCGTTTAAAAGGATTAGATCCAGATGAGAATTTAGTACGAGTGAAGAGCCGAGATGGTAGAACACTTTCTGAAGATGATATTATTCATGCAATGACAGATGATATCGCGTTAATTTTATTACCTTCTGTACTATATAGAAGTGGCCAAGTTCTTGATATGAAACGTTTAACAGCGGAAGCGCATAAGCGTGGTATTCATATCGGATTTGATTTATGTCATTCGATTGGTTCTATTCCGCATCATTTCAAAGAATGGGATGTTGATTTCGCTATTTGGTGTAATTATAAATACTTAAATGCAGGACCTGGTGGTGTTGCTGGTCTTTATGTAAATAAAAAGCATTGTAATAGACTTCCAGGATTGTCTGGATGGTTCAGCTCTAGAAAAGATAAGCAGTTTGATATGGAACATACATTAACAGCTGCTGATCATGCAGGTGCATATCAAATTGGTACCCCTCACGTATTAAGTACAGCGCCGTTAATCGGTTCTCTTGAAATTTTTAAAGAGGCTGGTATAGAACGTTTACGTGAAAAATCTTTACATATTACAAGTTACATGCTTAATTTAATTGCTCATGAATTAAGTGATTTTGAATTTACAATTGGAAATCCATTAGAGGATGAAAAACGAGGCGGGCATATTTATTTAGAGCATGCAGAAGCAGCACGCATATGTAAAGCGTTAAAAGCAAATGGAGTTATCCCTGATTTCCGTGCACCTAATGGAGTAAGACTTGCGCCAGTCGCTTTATATAACACATACGAAGAAGTGTGGAAATCTGTACAAATATTAAAGAAAATCATGAAAGATGAAGAATATAAACAGTTTGAAAATAAGAGAGAGGTTGTGGCATAGGTATGAAAACATCAGAGTGGATTGATATTTCACAACCGCTAAATAATGATATTGCTACTTGGCCAGGGGACACACCGTTCTCGTATGAAGTATCATGGCCGAAAGAAGAGAGTGGCTCAGTAAATATTGGAAAATTAACGATGAGTATTCATACAGGTACTCATATTGATGCGCCGTTTCATTTTGATAATGAAGGAAAGAAAGTAATAGATTTAGATATTCAAGTTTATGTCGGCCCAGTACGAATCATTGACGTTTCTAATCTTGAAAGCATCGGGAAAAAAGAATTAGAAAACTTTCATTTAGAAGGAGTAGAACGGTTGTTATTACGCACATCTTCACATGGTAAAGTGAATGAATTCCCAAATGTAATCCCGCATTTACATGCAGATATAGCACCGTTTCTTTCAGAGAAAGGTATACGTTTAATCGGGGTGGATGTACCGTCAGTTGATCCATTAGATGATAAAGAATTAGAAGCGCATCATCAATTGTTTAAACATGGCATACACATTTTAGAAAATGTCGTACTAGATCACGTAGCAGACGGCGATTATGAATTGATTGCATTACCACTTGCCTTAACAGATGCAGATGGAAGTCCAGTTCGAGCAGTTATTAGACCAATATAAGTAGAAATATATAAAAGGGGCGTTTGGCTAATATGAAAGAAAACGAAAAGATAATTATGGAAAAAGGGATTCATACGGATTTTAAAGAGAATATGACGTATGGGGAATATTTACAATTAGATAGTTTACTATCTTCTCAAAAGAGATTATCAGATCACCATGATGAAATGTTGTTCATCGTTATTCACCAAGCAAGTGAGCTTTGGATGAAGCTTATTTTACATGAATTACATGCAGCAATTGAATCTATTAAACAAGATAAATTACAACCAGCTTTTAAAATGTTAGCGCGTGTATCAAAAATTCAGTCGCAAATTATTCAATCTTGGGATATTCTTGCGACATTAACACCATCCGAGTACATTGAGTTTCGTGACTCGCTCGGTCAAGCTTCAGGTTTTCAATCGTATCAATATCGTATGATTGAGTATGCGCTTGGTTATAAAACGCCGCATGCATTAAAAATTTATGAAAAAGATCCAGAATTACACGCTCGACTTCATACGGCGCTACATGCACCAAGTTTGTATGATGTCGCAATTCAAGCACTTGTAAAAGAAGGATTCCCTATTCATAAAGATGTGTTAAATCGCGATATTACGCTGCCTTATGAAGAAGATGCCACGGTAGAAGCGGCATGGCTTGAAGTGTATGCCGATGTGAAAAAGTATTGGAACTTATATCAGCTTGCTGAAAAATTGATTGATATTGAAGACTGGCTACAACAATGGCGTTTCCGTCATATGAAAACGGTAGAACGAATTATCGGACATAAAATGGGAACAGGTGGATCTTCAGGTGTATCTTATTTAAAACGAGTACTTGATCAACGATTCTTCCCAGAGCTTTGGAATGTTCGTACGAAATTATAGAAACAAACCTGTCAGCTAAACTGACAGGTTTGTTTTTTTATTTGAACTCAATTATGTTTTAATAGAAGCTACAAGATATAATAAATGAAGTGATTTTTTAAACGGAGGTAAAGTTTTGAATTTCAAGCAGCTAGAAAATAAATTTGAAAAGAAAAAAGTGAATACATTTCTTGTTTATCAAAAAGGAAAATTAACAACCGAGTATTATAAAACACCCGAATGTACAAATAACTTATATAAAATAAATTCGATTACAAAAAGTATCGTATCTTTATTAATTGGTATTGCAATTGATAAAGGCTATATAAATGATATACATACACCTATTACAGAGTGGATTGAAAATGTACCTGAGGGAAAACATGATTTGACGCTTTATCACTTATTAACAATGACTACTGGTGAGGAGTGGAAAGAGTTTGGAAATGGAGTAGTATTCCCGAATGACTTTGTAGAATCAGCGAACTGGGTGCAATATATATTAGAAAAACCAATAATTGAAGAACCGGCTACAAAAATGAATTATAACTCAGGTTCTTCGCATTTACTTAGTTACATTATCCAAAAAGCTACTGGAATGCCGACAGAACAGTTTGCGAAAAGGTACTTATTTAATCCGTTAGAGATTACAGAATATGAGTGGCAACAAGATTCCCAGGGAATATATGTTGGTGGTTTCGGTATGAAAATGAAATCTAAAGATTTATTAAAACTCGGAATATTATGTTTGCAGAATGGAATTTGGCAGGGGAATGAAATTGTATCATCGAAATGGTTAGAAGAATCAAGTACACCTCTATTTGAAACGTATGAACATGTCGGGGCATATGGATATCACTGGTGGGTATTGAATAACGAAAGATTTCACATACCGTATTGTATGTACTTTGCTATGGGATACGGCGGGCAATACATCGTTGTCATTCCGCAGTTAGAGGTGGTTGCTGTAATTAGTAGTCATATGCCTAAACGTGGGCTCGTTCCATTAAAGTTATTTATTGAGCATGTACAGGAGAATTATAAGTTTGTATAAGAAGAGGAGGGACTGTATGGGGGATGTAAAAACATTATCTTTATTTAGACTATGTTTAAGCCTTCTAGCATTTAGTGCAATCATTACGCAATTTATAATACGGGCACAAGTGAAACCGTTCAATCCAGTTAATTTTTTCAGTTTCTTCACTATCGAAAGTAACATTTTAGTTGCATGTATTCTCCTTTTAAGTAGTATCGGAACAGCTACATTTGGTCGATCAGAACAGTTTGGTGTACTTCGTGGTGCAGCGGCTGTATACATACTTACGACTGGACTCATTTATTTTTTATTATTAAGAGGGTTAGAAGAATCACTTCAAACCGCAATACCATGGGTAAATACGGTGTTACATTATATCATGCCAATTGCCATGCTTTTAGATTGGATATTAAATCCACCAAATAAGAAAATCACTTGGAAACAAGCCGCAAGTTGGCTCTTATTCCCGTTTTTTTACGTTCTATATAGCTTAATACGTGGTCCAATCGTGAATTGGTATCCTTATCCGTTTTTAGATCCGAGAATAAGTGGATATGGTAGAGTACTTTTATACAGTATAGGAATAGCAGTTGTAATTGGCGCTATTTGTATATTGGTAAGATTTTTAGGGAATCGAAACTTTAGGAATGAATTTTAGAAATGAAAGAACCCGACTGTTTAAAATATAAACAGTCGGGTTCTTTCATTTTATCCCGCATTAACGGGCAGTAAGACCCCCTCCTCAAAATTCAGCGAAAGCAAAGAAGTTAGGTGGGGATCTCAACTGCCCGTAAAAGCCCGATTGGTTCAACTAATAATCAGTGGGGGATGAACAAAACCCCCACTGATTAAAGTTTCACTTTATCTACTCGTCTTCTGAAACGACATTTTTATAAACTTATCCGTCTTCGTTTCAAACTCTACATCAACAAAAACACCATATTCCTTTCCGTCTTCACGTAGCCACAATTTGAATTTTTCAACTGTTATTTGAACGGTTTTTGGTTTTCTACCTATATGAAGATAATCAATAATCTCCGCTTTTGGGTACTGTTCTTTCGTTTTTTCTACAGCAAGCTTACCCCATTTCGCATACGGCGGCTGCGCATGAACAATTGATGAGCTTGTATATACATTTGAACATATTGTTAGGAACAGAATAACGAGTGCGACACGCTTTAACAATTTTTTCATAATGAACTCCTTTTACCTTTTTGTATATTGTTTACATACTTTTTCAACGATATTAGTTTGGATTTTTTTGTCTTCTTTACATAAAAGCGAGGCTTTTACAAAACATAACCAAGAAATCATTTCCGTAATTAAGGAGGGAAAATTATGCGCCAAAAAGCTGTTTTTAAAATAGCTGTTTTGCTTGCGTTCATAGGACTGTCTTTCATGGTCAGTAGTATACAACTAAAAAATGTAGAAGCCTTTTCTAATCAAGTCATTCAAAGGGGAGCATCTGGCGAAGATGTCATTGAACTGCAATCTCGTTTGAAATATAACGGATTTTATACAGGAAAAGTGGATGGTGTTTTCGGCTGGGGTACATACTGGGCACTTCGAAATTTTCAAGAGAAATTCGGTTTACCTGTTGATGGTTTAGCCGGAGCTAAAACGAAGCAAATGCTCGTGAAGGCAACGAAGTATGATAAGTCAACTGCTAATAAAGGAACGACAACGAATAAAGGAAATAGTGGTGGTACAGCACAAGAAAATAAACCACCTCAAAATAAAGGGACAAATGTTCCAAATGGTTATTCCCAAAACGACATTCAGCTTATGGCAAACGCAGTATATGGAGAATCTCGTGGTGAGCCGTACTTAGGACAAGTTGCAGTCGCTGCAGTTATTTTAAATCGTGTTACAAGTGCATCATTTCCAAATACTGTTTCGGGTGTGATTTTTGAGCCAAGAGCATTTACAGCGGTAGCAGACGGACAAATATATTTAACGCCAAATGAAACAGCGAAAAAAGCTGTATTAGATGCAATTAATGGATGGGATCCAACAGGAAACGCATTGTATTATTTCAATCCAGATACTGCAACAAGTAAATGGATTTGGACTCGTCCACAAATTAAAAAGATCGGGAAACATATTTTCTGTAAATAGAGCGGAGGTGGAACTATGTTACGAGGTATTATAATCGTATTATTAACAGTTGGTGTAGTTGGAACTGGATACTGGGGCTATAAAGAGCACCAAGAAAAGAATGCAGTATTAATTCGAGCAGAAAATAGCTATCAACGTGCGTTTCATGATTTAGCGTATGAGGTTGATTTATTGCACGATAAAATTGGAACAACGCTTGCGATGAATTCGCGCGCATCTTTATCGCCTGCATTAGCAGATGTATGGAGATTAACATCGGAAGCTCGTTCGGATGTAGGACAACTTCCTTTAACATTAATGCCTTTTAATAAAACGGAAGAATTTTTAGCGAATATCGGTGATTTTAGTTACCGTGCAGCCATTCGTGATTTAGAAAAAGAACCATTAAATGATCAAGAATACAAAACGTTGCAAACTTTATATTCCAATGCAGGGAATATACAAGATGAACTAAGAAAAGTGCAACATCTTGTTTTGAAAAACAATTTACGCTGGATGGATGTTGAGATGGCACTCGCATCAAATCGTGATCCTGCAGACAATACAATTATTGACGGATTAAAGACAGTAGAAAAAAATGTAACATCGTATTCATCTACAAACTTCGGACCGACCTTTACAAGTGCACAAAAAAATAAAAAAGGTGGATTTGCAGCAGAAGGAAAAGCAATTTCAAAAGATGAAGCGGCGAAAATTGCAAAATCGTTTTTAAATTTAAAAGGAAATGAAAAAGTAGAAGTCGAGAAAAGCGGAAAAGGTGCGAAAGAATCTTTCTATAGTGTGAAAATTAAAGACGAGGCAACGAATAATGAGTTTTATATGGATATTACCGGAAAAGGCGGATATCCAATTTGGGTTATGAATAATCGAGAAATTAAAGAACAGAAAATTAGTTTAAACGATGCAGGAAGTAAAGGTTTGAAATTCTTAAAGGACCATAAGTTTCATAATATGGAGCTTTATGATAGCTCACAATATGATAATGTTGGAGTATTTACGTATGTAGTAAATGAGAATGGCGTACGAATTTATCCAGAGGCAATTCAAATGAAAATTGCTTTAGATGACGGTTCTATCGTCGGATTTTCGGCGAAAGAATATTTAGCATCACATCAAAAACGAACAATCCCTTCGGCAAAGCTAACTGCAGCAGAAGCAAGAAAGAAAATAAACCCTGATGTAAAGGTAATGGAAGAGCGAAAAGCAATGGTAGTAAACGATTTGCATAACGAAGTACTTTGCTATGAATTTGTAGGTACTTTAGGGAAAGATACGTACCAAATTTTCATTAATGCAAATAGCGGAGCAGAAGAAAAAGTGAAGAAAATGCAAGCTGTTGAAAAAATTTATGATTAAACTTGAATGGTAAAGTGGTGAGAATAATGAAGATTTTAATATATCTATTGATGGTTTGTTTATTAATAACTGGATGCAGTATTGGAAAAAAAGATAATCCAAATGAAAAGCCCGAGCAAAAAAATGTTTCAATGAAAAATGTTAATTATACAAATAAGTCAAATAAGTCAAATAAGCCAAATGAAAAAGCAGCGGACCATTTAGCATCTTTAGCGGCAAGTGTGCCAGGTGTAAATGATGCGACAGCGGTAGTAGTTGGGAAATATGCTATTGTAGGAATTGATGTAAAAGCGAAACTAGATCGAACACGTGTTGAGTCCATAAAATACTCTGTTGCAGAAAGCTTAAAAAACGATCCTGATGGTGCTAATGCAGTCGTTGTAGCAGATGTTGATACGTATGAAAGACTGAAACAAATTGGAAAGCAAATTAAAAAAGGAAAAACAGGTGAAGGTATACTGGATGAGTTAGCAGCAATTGTTGGCCGAGTAATGCCACAAGTTCCAAATGACATGATTGAAAATCGAGAAACGAATCCAATAAAAGATAATGATAAACAATTACCAAAAGATGAAGAACAAGAACTGAGAAAAGAACAGAATGACCAATCAAATAATCACTTAAATAAATAAATTTAACCGTAACCCTGTACTAAATTGTACAGGGTTTCTCAATATAATATTAAATATTCAGTTTATTTTTAAGGGAATATATGGTTTAATTATTATGGGAGGGACAACTGTTATGATGAAAAAAAGCACATTAATATTATGTAGTTTATGCTTAGGTTTCAGTATGACAGCGTGTGAACAGAAGAAAGAAGTAAAAAAGCAAACAGCGACTTCTTCTACTGTGATGGAAAATCAAAAGAAAGAATCTATCAATATAAATCATTTCTCCAATATAAATGAAGGAATGACTTATAAAGAAGTGAAAGATTTAATTGGTTTTGAGGGGGATTTACTCATAGAAGAAGGGGTGGAACATTCTACACAAATTAAGCAAATCTTTGCTTGGAAGGGAAGCAATCCAACTGCATTAGTTGAAATTACATTTTTAGATGGCAAAGTACATTCTAAAGTGCAGCAAGGTTTAAGTTAATAAGTAAAAAATGGGAGAGTTTATCATGAACATACATACAGGGGAAATTCAATTAGTTCCGTATAAAGAGGAATTTAAGGAAGTTATACAAACATTTACTTTACCAAGTGAACAAGTTCAATTTACATCGGACCCAGTTGAATTATTGAAAAAAGCAAAAAATGATCGTACAAAAAATGTGATTGTTATTTTAGATTACAATAGGGTACCTGTTGGTCTTTTTGCATTGCAAACAGGAGATAGAGTGCAGGAGTTCACAGAAAATGAGAACGCTTTACTTTTAACTTCATTTTCTATAAATCACAATAGACAAAGGAAGGGATACGCTAAAAAATCACTGGCACTATTACAAGAGTTTGTACAATGTTATTTTCCGATGAAAAATGAAGTTGTACTTGCTGTGAATGAAAAAAATATTCCTGCACAAAATTTATATGAAAAAGTTGGCTTCCAAGACAAAGGTTTTAGAAGAATGGGACCAATTGGTCAACAAATCATAATGCATTTACCTATCATAAAATAACGAGAAAAAACTTACTCTTGTACAAAAGTAGTAAGTTTTTTATTTAGAAAGATATGTAATATATAAATAAATGAAATAGAAATGAAGGAAATACAAAATGAATCAAGTTAGAAAATGGAATATTATCGGTGGAAGGGTGATAAAAACAGGAATTGCGGTTTTTCTTACAGTTCTAGTTTGTGAATTTTTCAATATTCCAACTATATTTGCTGTTATCACCGCAATTGTAACGATTGAGCCAACTGCAACGGATTCTATAAAAAAAGGACTGGTTCGTTTTCCAGCTTCAACAATTGGATCAGCATATGCAATGACTTTCACATTTTTCCTAGGTCATCAGGCGCTTTCTTATGCGTTAGCAGCGATGTTTACAATCGTTACATGTCAAAAACTAAAGTTACATGCGGGAACGTTAGTTGCAACATTAACTGCTGTTGCAATGATCTCAATTACGGCAGATCACTATTTTACTGCATTTTTAATTCGATTAGCTACTACATCTACTGGTATTATAGTGTCTACTTTAGTGAATTTTTTCATCTTACCACCACATTATGTTAAAACAATTTCGGGATGTACAGAGGAACTATTTGTTAAAACGGCAAATATTATGGAGGAATGGCTTAATGCATTAATTGAAGGGAAAGTGATAACCAAAGAGACAACTCATAATCTATCTAAAGTGAATTTATTATTACATAAAGCGGTACAATTTGTTCAATATGAGCAAAAAGATTGGAAATATCATCGACATACAAAAAAAGAAATGAGAAGTTTTTTACTTGTACAAAAGCAACTGCATTTATTACAGCAAATTATTTATCATATAGATAATTTAGCTCGAACACCAATTGAAACATGTGACTGGTCGCAAAATGAAAAAGAGATTTTACGACGAACAATTCATTCTATAATTTCTATATTAAGAAATAATTGTAATAAAATGGATGAGGAGCATTTTAAACTGATTGATGAATTAGACAAGCAATTTTGGAATTATAAAAATGATTTAGCACATTGTAAACCGAATCAATATCATCATCATTTTTCCAGTGAATCTATCATTTTATTTGAGGTATTATCTATACATGATATGTTAGAGGAATTAAAACAAATATTTGAGAAATATGAGGGGGAAAATCAATTCAATTGTTCAGTTCATTAAAATGTGGAGGATTGCTATGACAATTTATATTGCACTACTAAGAGGAATCAATGTAGGCGGTCATAAGATAATTAAAATGGCTGATTTAAAACAAATGTTTGAATCAATAGGACTAAAACAAGTAAAAACATATATTCAAAGTGGTAATATCGTGTTCGAATCTGAAAAAGATATTGATTTTTTAAACAAACGAATACAATCTGAAATTAAAAACGTTTTTGGTTTTGGTGTTCCGGTTATGTTAAGAACACATGAGGAATTTATAAACATTACCAAAAGATGCCCCTATGAAGTCAATTCATTGCGAGAAGGCGAAAGTATACATGTTGCCTTCTTAGCAAATGAACTTTCTGAATTAGAAAAAGATCAGCTACTTATGCAAAAAAATGAGACTGAAGATTGTTATATACATGAAAAAGTTGTGTATTTATTTTTCAAAAATAGCATTCGAAATTCAAAATTAATGAATCAGTTCCAGAAGTTACATACACCAGCTACGATAAGGAATTGGCGGACTGTGAATAAATTAAAAGCGATAGTAGAAGGGATGTAAATATAAAAAGATGAGATTTTCTGTATATAGAAAATCTCATCTTTTTATTTATATTGTTTTGCGACTATAAGTTCGACAATAGGATAAATAAAGAATGAAGAACAAAGCGCGATGAACAGAGGAAGGTTTTTTATTTCATCAAGTAATAGGAATGCAAATCCTTCTGATACTATTAAAATTAAAAACATAAGGCATATAAGTACAAAATAAGCAACTTTAAAACTTTTATATTTGATTTGCTGTCCCATTTCATCTTGGCTTTCTTTCGATACTCCGTTCGGATCTCCCCAAGTAATTTGATTAATTAAATTACCGATAATTAACGAAAAAGCGAATATTGTTCCTCCTAAAATCGAACCTTCCGTTACATATTTATATGCTCCATGTATGAGAACGACAATTAATGATAAAACGATAATTATGAAAATAAATTTTTTATGGTTCAATTTAGAAATAGCACCTCCATTGTTGTAAAAAACTCTTTACAACTATAGTATAAAATTGGGAAACTTTAATGTCAAATACTTTTTACACATGAGGCCGCGAAAATGATATTTTGTATTTACGGTTAATAAAAAATTACATTACATTTGAATGTAAAAGAATGGGCTCGCATATATTTGGAAGGGATGTCAGATTAATTTAGGGGGTAGTTATGTCTATTCTTTTAAAAGCTGGTGCTGATGCAGGTAATAACGGTTTGAAGTTAATGGTGAAAGGGCAAGATCCTATTTTTATTCCGAGTATATATGCTTTATATATAGGAGAGCCTACAGGATTGTTAGATGAGGGAGATGTTTCATTATCTGAATTAGAAAATCACATTGACGTGACCATTAGTTCTCCATCGTTAATGTTAAATAATGTGCGGTATATCGTTGGAGAAAAAGTCATTCAAGATCAATTAAAAGGTACTGAAGTTGAGAAGAAATCGAATAAGTCAACTGATGAGTTAATGGTTATTACGATTCTATCTGGTTTAGCGGTAAGTGCTATGCGTCAAAGTCCAACTTCTAGTCATATTAACATTCGTTATGATTTATCTGTTGCTCTCCCTATGCAGCTTATTACACAAGAAATAGCTGCGGAAAATGCGAAACGTTATATGGGGAATCATAAGGTTGTGTTCCATTATCCAAACGGACGTGATGTTACAATTAATATTTCCATCGAATATTGTAAATGCCTACCTGAAGGTGCTTCTGGGACGTGGGGCATTGTATATGATGAAGAAGGAAATGTTGTAAAACATAAAATAGAATGTGAACAAAATAAAGTGTCAGAAATTGATTTTGTTGATAAAACATTATTATCTTTTGATATTGGTGCAGGGACAACAGAAGAAGTCGTTTCACTAGGTGTAAACTTTAGACCACAACTAAGTAAGGGTTTATCGTACGGTGTGAAAGAAACGTTACTACAAATTATTACGAGATGGAACCGGAAGTATCCAACAAAGACAATTGATAGTATTACAGAATTCAATCAAATTTATTTAAATGATAAACACCCTAGAAATGCATTATTAGTTGAGGAATCACAACCAGCACTATTAGGTTTAGCAGCGCGTGTTGCAACGGATATTATTAACAAAATTGATGATATGAAAGACGATCCATATGTATTTATTTATGGCGGGGGCGCAGTTATCATAAAAAATAGCCTGAAAATGATTTTAAAACAAAAAGGGCGTTTAACAAATGTAATCTTTGTAGATAATCCATTATTTACAAATGCACGTGGATTATTAGTCTACACTTGTTCGCCAAAATATAGAGAGCATAAGCAAAAAGAGTTAGGATTTACAAACTTAACAATAAGTTAGTTGGTGGAAGTATGCGATCTAGGCGATATAAACGTGGTGACCGAGTAAAAATTAATATTCATAAGTCAGTATCACCTGAAATGCTTGCATGGCTGAATAAACAATCAAATCCAACCAACTTCTTTTTCTTTGCAGCGCAGCAACTTTTTAAACAAGTAGGAGATATTGATGTGTCAAAAGCTATACCAAGTAGCCATGTTTTCTCGTTATACGTGGAGCCATCATCTTTATTAAAAGTAGAAGTTAATCCTTTTAAAAGCGTACCACTAGAAGCAAATAAATCCACCGATAATAAAAAAAAAAAATCATGGGAAGCTGTTGACCAATTAGATTGTCCGTTTTTTTAAACATAGAAAAATATAAGTATTGCCCATCACTATACATACGGATACAGTGATGGGCTTTTTTACATGTAAAGATAGGGGGATACAAATTGCGGCGTGCCCCTCCTATTCATTATTTTTCTATTATTTTAGCTGTATGTTCAGTAACAGCATGAATGATGTCTTCCCAGTCATCAGGATGAATCTCATGTCCGGCGCCTTCAAGAGTTAATAGAACTGAGTTAGGAATCTCGTCGATAAGTGCGAGACCATGTTCAAAAGGGAGTGCGGTATCGTCTGTTCCGTGAATGACTAATGTAGGTACTTGTATGGAGTGAAGCACCCCTTCATATGCATCATCGCCTTGAAGTAAAGCGTGATTAAACATGCTTAATAAATTGTTAGCTCGTTCAATTTCTTGTTTTACTTGATTATAGACTCTTTTTTCATCAAATGTGCGTTTGGACCCGCATAATAGACGGGACCCTGAAACTAAATATTCTGCTACAACATTTTCATTTGTCCAATCTAAATGCGTGCCATTTGCGTGATGTGTTAAAATTCTTTCATCCATCGGAGGTAAATCGCGCGTGTTATCGTCAGAGCCTATTATACTTGTAGCTAATAATGTTAACGATAAAATTCTTTCGGGATGTTTTACAGCAGCAATTTGAGCGATCATACCCCCTAAAGACATCCCGAATAGATGCGCTTGATCAATATGATAAGCATCAAGTACCCCAATTGCATCTTCAGCCATATCCGTAACGGAATAATTAGAAGTTCCAGGTTCATATGCGACGGAGCGTCCCACATCACGGTTATCAAAACGAATAACAAATGCCCCGCTATTCGCCAACTGTTCACAAAATTCTTCATCCCAATAAACCATTGAACACGTAGCACCCATAATTAATAAAATAGCTGGATTTTTAGGGTTTCCAAAGCTTTCTGTACATATATCAATCCCGTTTATTTTAAATATCTTTTCAGTCATAGAGTTCTCTCCATTTCTTTTGAATGTAATTAAAAACACAATTTTGAATGACTCTAAGGTGTGTGTAAGATTTTCTATGTTTCTTGCATAATTACCCCCAAAAATAAGTTTATGATAATTTAAGGAAAAAAATTTTGAGAAATATTTGTATGTTATTAAAATAAACAGTAAGGAGGAGAGGAAATGAAAGCAATTGTTATAGATCAATATGGTAGTGTTGAAGAATTAAAAGAAAGACAAGTTTTAAAACCAGTTGTTAAGAATAATGAGGTATTAATACGTATTCTCGCAACATCTATTAATCCTGTTGATTGGAAAATAAGAAAAGGAGACTTACAAGAACAGTTGCGTTTTTCATTTCCAATCATTTTAGGGCTAGATGTAGCGGGAGTTATTGAAGAAGTTGGGGAAGAGATAGAATGTTTCAAAATAGGAGATAAGGTGTATACGAAACCTGAAAATATAGGGCAGGGCTCTTATGCTGAATTCATTACAGTAAAATCGGATTTAGTATCCTATATGCCTACAAATCTGAGTTTTGAAGAGGCAGCTTCTATTCCTCTTGCAGGACTTACTGCATGGCAAAGTCTTGTAGATTACGCAAAAATAAAAGAACATGACCGAGTACTTATTCATGCTGGAGCTGGTGGAGTTGGAAGTTTGGCAATCCAAATCGCAAAATCATTTGGAGCTTTTGTTGCGACAACTGCCAGTAGTAAGAATGAAGAGTTTTTAAAGTCTTTAGGGGCAGATCTCGTTATTGATTATAAAAAAGATAAATTTGAAGAATTACTATCAGATTTTGATATTGTATTAGATACAATAGGTGGGGAAGTACAAGAAAAAAGCTTTCAGATTTTAAAACCTGGTGGTGTATTAGTTTCGATTGTCCATGAACCAATTCAAAAAGTAAAAGAGATAAAATCAGGTTTTTTATGGCTAAAACCAAACGGAAAACAATTAGAAGCATTATCAGATTTAATTGTACATGGAAAAGTAAAACCAATTATAAGTAAAGTTATGCCGTTTAGTGAGGAAGGGATTAGAGAAGCTCATATTTTGAGTGAAGGTCAGCATGTTAGAGGTAAGATTGTAATTAAAATGGAATGATAATGAAAATATTATTTATATGGTGAGTTTTATGTAATAAAAAGCAAATACCCCAAAATATTTTGGGGTATTTGCTTTTATAGCATAAACTTTCGCATTATATCATGTAATCTCTCTAATCCAATTATCATATCTTTTTCATTTAACATCGAATAGCTGATTCTTAAATGATTATTATTTGTTTCGGGATTTAATAGACAAGCTGTACCTGGTAAAAAAGACACATCTACTTCATTTACTTTTTGTAATAAGGTAAAGGGATCTATCGAATCAGGAAGAGTAATCCATAAATTAAAGCCGCCATTTGGTATTTCAAAGTGCATTTCTTTAAGTGGTGATAACATATCAATCGTTATATCACGTCTAATTTGTAAAGCCGTACGTAATTTTTCTAAATGATTTTTCATACGTTCTGCACGTAAAAATGGTAGAAGTGCTTTTTGTGTTAATAAAGGACTACCGATATCCATTGAACCTTTTACAGCATATAACCATTCGAAAATAGGGCCATCGGCAATAAGTGATGCAATACGTAGTCCTGGTGCTAACGTTTTACTAAATCCTTTTATATATATTACGTGACCGTTTGTATCAAAATTTTTAATAGGAGGGGGAACAGTCACGCCCTCAAAATATATTTCACCGAAAGAATCATCTTCAATGATAAAAAACTCATATAGCTCTGCCAATTCTATAAGTTCCATTCTTCGTTCTTTACTCATTACTGTACCTGTTGGGTTCTGAAAAGTTGGATTCGTATACAATAAAATGGGATTTTTACTTTGACAAATATCATCGATTAAGTCGGATCGAATTCCATAATTATCAAGAGAAACGGGTATAATTCGAGCCCCTTTATTGATGAAAATATCAAGCGCAGCACTATAACACGGACTTTCTACTAATACAATATCACCAGGTTTTATTAGTGTTTGAGCAATTAAATCAATTCCTTGTTGTGCTCCGCTTGTAATTAATAACTGAGATGGATCTGTCAATAATTTCTGGTGTTCATTTAAGTGCTTTGCTATTTCAACTCGCAATTCATAATCTCCTTGAACTGGTCCATAAGTTGCTAGAATCATCTGGTCTTTATTAAGTATTTTATGCATTTCGTCTGCCAAGAATGGATTTGGCAATAAACGAGGATATAAAATCGCTTGTGAAAAATCGTAATATTTCCGGTGCTGATTCATTGCATATTGAGATCGCATAACATTAATCGTTTTCGTTTGTTGCCATTTATACGGAACTGTTTTGAAATTTTTCTTTACATGTTTTTGTATATAAGCCCCTTTACCTTGTTCAATTCGTATATATTCTTTCTTTTCTAGCTGTTTATACGCCTTACGAACAGTTAATAGACTAATCTGTAAATCTTCGGCCATCGAGCGTAAAGATGGAAGTGAGTCACCATGTGAAAGCATGCCGCTTTGTACTCTTTCAACGATTTGCATATATATTTGCTGGTAATACGGTATGTTGGATTCTTTACGAAGGACAATCTTCATGGTTTCACCTTTTTCTTTTTTATTTAATTTAAGCGGAAAATATAAAGAGAATCAACTACGATTTTAGGAAACTGTTATATACATAAATACACTGTTATACACCATACCTTCTATACTCATGTGAAGAGTAAAAAGGAGGAAGAGTAATGGTCATTTTTAATTATATTTTAGTATGTATAATTTTTGGAACAACATTTTTAA
This sequence comes from Bacillus cereus group sp. MYBK245-2, assembly GCF_051916145.1. NCBI lineage: Bacteria > Bacillati > Bacillota > Bacilli > Caryophanales > Bacillaceae > Bacillus > Bacillus cereus group sp. MYBK245-2. The sequence goes on from NZ_JBQAGB010000009.1 coordinate 59,334, forward strand.
CAATAAAAATCGGAATTGGAGCAGGTGCACCCCCATTATTTTCAGCAGGAATTCGTTTCTTTCTAGCAGGAGTAATCTTAATGATTATATTTAAGCTAAAGCGAAAAGAAATTATGCCACATATATTTTCAAAACGTATTATATATGCTGGTTTTTGCTTAACGTTTATGACATTCGCAAGTTTGTACTGGGCGGAACAATATATTTCTTCAGGGCTAGCTGCTGTGCTATCTGCTACAGGACCGATGATGATTTTGTTATTACAGACAAAGAGAAATAAGACAAAATTACAAAAGGAGCAACTTCTTGCTTTAATCATCGCGCTAATAGGCGTTGTTTTTGTTTCTTTACCAGGAATGCACCAAGAAGTAAGTTTTATATGGAGTATCGCTTGTTTTGTTTTAATAATAGGAGAATTATTTTACGGAATAGGCTCAATTCGCTCAAAAGAAATACTTTCGGATTTACAAAGTGTATCGCCATTTCTCATTAATGGTATTCAAATGTTTTATGGAGGCGTTTTACTACTAATCGTGTCTGGCATAGTAGAACAACCGAATGTAACTACACTAGCTTCTTGGAGTGTACAGTGGCCTATTTTATATCTTATCTTTATCGGATCAATTGGTGGGCACGGATTATATTATTGGCTCTTATCAAAAACAAATCCTGTATTCCCGTCAACATGGTTATACGTATCACCGTTAATTGCTATTATAGTAGGATATATTATATTAGGAGAACCTTTAAACGCTACAATGGGAATAGGTGCATGTTTCATTTTGGTTGGTGTATTTTTAGCTAATCGATCCACACTCCGGTCTTATTTCAGAAAAGGGAGATTATTTGAGAAAGAAATGTAATTATATAAAGAAGCAGTTCTGTATATAGCAGGGCTGCTTTCATTTTATTCATGATACGGATTGACTTTATTTATTGGAAAAGCGTAATATTATTAAGCTATATGAAAGAGATCTGCAAAAAGAGGGGAGTTATTATGAAAATAAATTGGACTGAAGTCAAGGAAAAAATTCGACCGCAAATTTCAAAACCATCATATGAAACTTGGTTTACGAATACTACTGTTTATTTAGAGGATGATATATTAACAATTTATTGTCCAAATGAATTTGCACGTGACTGGTTAGAATCTCATTATAAAGAATTAGTATTTAATACATTAAGAGAAATGTTTAATACGACGTTTGAAATTCAGTTTGAATTAAAATCAAATACAAATACAACCAGTAATAATGAAAAATCAACAATTGAAGATATCACTTCCGAATTAGGAGAGCAGTTCAAAGTCTCTAATAACAGTTTAAAATATAATGATGTAGATGAGAGCAATAAACGTATTCGAGCGTTAGAAGCAAAAATAATGAACTTGGAAAAGGTCATTGGTACATTAGTAGAAAAATTAGATGCAGTAGAATTAAAAACACAGTTGGAAAAATAACCAACTGTGTTTTTTTACTTAATTCGCTTTTTTTATAAACCCTTTATAATGACGTTTTACAAGCTGGCTTTCTAACGTTTTCATTGTTTCAAGTGCCACACCGACAATGATCAGTAAGCTTGTACCACCAATTTGTGCAGAAGGTGGTAATGTAGCAATTTTCGTGAATACGAGCGGTAAAATTGAAATTGCACCTAAGAAAATCGCGCCGATAAATGTTAAGCGGTATAAAATTTTCGTTACATATTGTTCTGTTGATTTACCAGGACGAATACCAGGCACATATCCATTTTGCTTTTTCAAATTCTCAGCCATTTGTTCAGGATTTACTTGAATAAATGCGTAGAAGTATGTGAAAGCAACGATAAGACCGACATAAAGTGTCATTCCAAATGGATGTGCAAAATCCAGATTAGCAACTATCCATTTGGATACGCTTGAATCAGGGAAAAGCTGCGCAATTGTACGCGGCGTCATTAAAAATGCAGAAGCAAAGATTACTGGAATTACACCAGCACTATTTACTTTAAGAGGTAAATGAGTATTTTTTGCTCCTTGATATTGATTGTTGCCTGAAACAGCTTTTGCATATTGAATCGGTATTTTACGCACCGCTTGTTGTATGTAAATAACGCCAACAACTATCGCTAAAATTATAAGACCAATTAAGACCATCTTTATGATGTGCATGAATAATTGATCGCCTGCATTTTGAAATTGTTGCAAATAAATTTGGTTCGCAACATTTGGAATCGCTGCAACAAGTCCCGCGAAGATAATCATCGAAATACCATTACCTACTCCGTTAGCGGTAATTTGTTCGCCTAACCAAAGTAAAAATGCAGTTCCTGCAGTTAAAACTGTCGCAATAAATAAGTATGTAGTCCAGCTTTGATCTGTTATTAATTGTCCACCTGCTATATTATTAAAGCCATAAGACATCCCAATGGCTTGTATGAATGCGAGAATGATTGTAAAGTATCGAGTGAATTGAGCTGACTTCTTACGGCCCATTTCTCCTTGCTTTGCCCATTCCGAAAATTTAGGTATAACGTCCATTTGTAGTAATTGTACTATGATGGAAGCTGTAATATAAGGTGTAATACCTACAGCAAAGATTGAGAAGTGTTGCAGTGCTCCTCCGCCAAATACGTTTAGCATACCTAAAACGTTAGCTTGATCTTGTACTTTTAATACCTCTGCGTTAGTATGAGGAACTGGAATAAACGTGCCAATTCGGAAAACAATTAACATCGCTAATGTAAAAAGGATTTTCCTTCTTATCTCAGCTACTCTCATGAAATTTGAAATCGTACGAAACATAATGTCGCCTCCTATATTTTATCAGTTTAAAACTGATTATTATATCCCGATGAAGTAACCACAAACCTCCTTCCGCATTAAATTCATTTGACAAATGGAATTTTATACATTTTGTAGTTTTCACGGACATAAAAATATAAGGTGTTTTTTAGCGACCTATAAGTTTTTCGTAATCATTCAATACACATAATATATCGAATAAATTAACAAATGTACATACATACGCATGAAAAATGAATAAATAGGGTCATTTTTTACATTTATTTAATGATAAATTGATAGGACATTATTATTAGGGATTGTTATACATGTTATAAAAATAAAGGTGAGACATTATGATTTATAGCTAATATTCATTCGAATGTGTCAGCTAATAGTTTCTCCCAATCTTTAAAGGATAATTTATTAGTTATATGTTTTAGTGCATTAGGTACAATAATATGACAAATAAGTTCTAAGCTATTACCATCTGGATCAATAAAATAAACAGATGCATTACCTTGATGTGGACGGACAAAAGGTGCAATAGATTTATTACTCCCAAACGGAACAGCTTTAATTTGAAGTGAGTGTAACCAATTTAATGATTCTTTTAAATCCTCATATGAAACTCTAAATGCAATATGACGTAAAGAAGGATGATATTTCGTTTCACATTCAGAACCTTCCCATAACCCCAGCCAACTCATTCCTTCTTCAATCCAAAAGAATGCTGTTGATTCATCGCTCCAAGCTAATTTCAACCCTAGTTTTTCATAAAATTCAATTGAGTTTCTTAAATTGCTAACCGGTAAGTGTGCTTCGTATATTCCTTTAATCAATTTAAATCCTCCTTTATTCTTACAATTTCTTATCATTACTATAGCTGTTAAAAAAGAATATAGAATCGAGTAAAAGTATGAAAGTACATACAACTTTAGTAGTAAATAATCTTATTTCAATTAAGATTTATGCAATTAAGAAATTTGTTTATTTAAAAGGGATTTATCAAATTGAAAGATAAATAAATTGAATAGATACTTAATAAGGGGATGATATAAATGAAAGTAGTTGTAAAAGAATTACGACCATTAGAAGTGGCATTCATAAGAAGAACTGGTAGTTACTTTGAACCACAAGATCATTGGGGGAAGTTATTGAACTGGTCTATTGAAAATAAGCTTTATCCACCGGAGCAATCATTTATCGGAATCTCATTAGATAATCCTGAACTTGTTGCAAGCCATATGTGCCGACATGATGCTTGCGTGACCATACCTGAAAACTTTGAAAAAGAACAACATGAGGGTGTGCAATTTAAAAGTGTAGATGGAGGTCTATACGCTCTATACGAATTCTATGATGAACCTCATAAATTAAGTGTAGCGTATCAATACATGTACGCAGAGTGGCTACCAAATAGTGAGTATGATGCAGATTATGATAGAGATAATTTAGAGTTTTGCTTAAATAATGTTGCAGAAGATTTAGAAGGAAAGTTAAAGGTTGATTTATTTGTGCCAATTAAAAAAGTACCAATAAATATGAATGCAAATAAGTAGTATGTTTCTATCTAGCATTATCTTTACTATATTTTTTATTTGCTAATCAAACAGTAACGGAGGATACCGGCGTATTGGATGATATATTTTTAAAAGATTATTGGGTAGAGAAAACATTAAATAAACAATTAAATGAGACGAGCATATACTAATAAATGACACAATGCATAATTTATAATCGTATTTGAAGAGCACCTTAAAGTGCTCTTTTTTTATTGAAATTCATGCACTTATATAAGTTGTTCTTAATTTGAATCATCGTCCTTATATTATGTAATTTTGCATAATGTTACATAAATTGTGTATTTTCCCTTTTTTTCGACAGAAACAGCAAGTATACTTTGTACAAGCTTTCTATTTCAAAATTATACGAGGTGAAAAAATGAAAAACAAAAAGACGTTAACTAAGGTAGCATTAACAACAGGTTTAGCTTTAACAGCAGTAGCACCATACGGAGTAGGTCATGCAGAGGAAACAGATCAACTACAAGTTCAAATTCAGGAGGAATCATTCCGATCAGGTGAACTTACACAACCGTCACAAAAGGCACCAGAGAATGTAGTAAAAGATGCTCTTAAGGAGAAAACAAAGCAAGCCCTTTCTCCAAAGCAAGTCAATGGAGAAACAGGAGTAGATTATAAAGTTCTTCAAAAACGTGGTTCATATGATGGGACTACACTTGTACGTATACAACAAACATATGAAGGAAAAGAAGTATATGGCCATCAATTAACTGCACACGTAGATAATGACGGTGTTATTAAAAGTGTTTCAGGTGATAGCGCGCAAAATTTAAAACAAGAAGAATTAAAAAAACCTATCAATCTATCAAAAGATGAAGCGAAACAATATATTTATAAGAAATACGGGAACGATATCAATTTTATTTCTGAGCCAGAAGTTAAGGAAGTTATTTTTGTGGATGAAAAGAATGGACAAGCTAGCAATGCGTACCAGGTTACATTTGAAGCTGCCACACCAAAATATGTTTCTGGTACATATTTAGTAAATGCACAAAATGGTGATATGTTAAAAAATATGGTGCAAGAGTCTAACTTAAAAGCCAGTGACAAATTAGTTAGCGCTTTAAAGGATAGTAAAAAAAGCAGTCTTACGTCATTAACAGGCACTGGCAAAGATGATTTAGGTATCTCTCGTTCATTTGGTATTTCTAAACAAAGTAATGGCAAATATGCTCTTGCTGATTATACAAGAGGGCAAGGCATTGAAACATATGATGTAAATTACAGAGATATTACTAAAGAAGAAAACTATTATCCTGGTACATTAGCAACTAGTACTTCGACAACATTTAACGATCCAAAAGCAGTAAGTGCTCATTACTTAGCAACAAAAGTTTTTGATTTTTATAAAGATAAATACAATCGTAATAGCTTTGATAATAAGGGACAAAAGGTAGTTTCAGTTGTACACGCTTGGGATTCTGAAGAGACGAATAATCCGAAAAATTGGCAGAATGCATTAAGCGCTAATAATGGTAGTATGCTTGTATATGGAGATCCTATCGTCAAAGCATATGACGTAGCTGGGCATGAATTTACACATGCTGTTACTTCTAGTGAATCTAATCTTGAATATTACGGTGAATCTGGTGCGATAAATGAGGCACTATCTGATATTATGGGAACATCTATTGAGAAATACGTAAATAATGGAAGCTTTAACTGGACGATGGGAGAACAAACTGGATCTGTCTTCCGTGATATGGAAAACCCAGCTTCTGTTCCATCTTCACTTGGAGTACCTTATCCAGATGATTACAGTGAATTTAACGATTTTAATGGATGGGATCAAGGCGGCGTTCACTTTAACTCAAGTATTATTAATAAAGTTGCATATCTCATTGCAAAAGGCGGAACTCATAATGGTGTAACTGTTAAAGGAATTGGTGAAGATAAAATGTTCGATATCTTCTATTACGCAAATACAGATGAGTTAAACATGACTTCTAATTTCAAAGAATTGAGATCAGCATGTATTCGAGTGGCAACTAATAAATATGGTGCGAATACAGCGGAAGTTCAAGCAGTACAGAAGGCATTTGATGCAGCGAAAATTAAGTAGGTTAGAAATATAGTTATTATTCATATATTATTACATTATGAAAAACAGCTAATATCCTTAAAGGACATTAGCTGTTTTTTTACGTAACTATGCATTAGTGAAAATATACTTACTTAACAATAATTAGGGAGGATATCTTTAAAAGTTACGTCAAATATGTAAGGTTTATAGTATATAAAAACAGAAAATTAATAATATATTGACCTCTTAACGGAAAGTGCTATAGAATGAAAGCGATAACAAACGATTGCTTTATAATGATTTCCCTGATCTTTTAGTATTTACAAATATATGAAGACATAAACAAACCTATTTTTTTATACATTAATGCAAACGTTTTCGTATTAAAAGATCATTGAAATACATATGTGAAATCAGCCAATATGGGGGTGAAATAAAAGAGATTTTTAGATTAATTTAAGTAGTTGTAATGTAGTACGAGCAGAATATAACGTTCATGCTATTTAAAGAAAGGGTGTATGTGGTGCAAATGATAAAAAGATTAATTAACAAATCAGTTTTATTACTTACTATAATCGTTATGTTATCATCTGTTTTCTCTTTTCAAAGTGTAAAGGCAGTTTCAAATTCGAAAACAACTGAAGTTATCATTCATTACAAAGAACAGTCTGGAAATACAAAAGACTGGAATCTTTGGATATGGGGAGAAAATGCAAATGGTAACTCATATGAATTTACTGGTGAAGATGAATTTGGAAAGTACGCAAAGATTAATATAGATGGTGACTATAATCGTGTAGGATTTATCATTCGTACAAATGAGTGGGAAAAAGATGGTAGCGATCGTTGGATTGAAAATATAAAGGACGGTCGTGCTGAAGTATGGATTCTTTCGGGTGATGAAAAAGTATATAATTCTAAGCCGTCATCGGATCTATCAATTCAAAAAGCAACTATTGATAGTTTCCATGAAATTACTGTAACGACTAATGTCCCGTTTAATATTAGAGAAAAGAAAATTGAAATGGAAGGGATTAAAATTAAGAGTATTAGTCCTTATGATAAAAACAGTGGAGATATTACGAATAAGTTTAAAATAATTACGGAGCAGAAAATTGATTTAAAACAGACATACAAAGTTAAAATCGAAAACGTAGCTGATACGAATACTGAAATCGGTAAAGTAATTCGTAGTGAGGAGTTTGATCATTCATTTTATTATGGTGGTAACGATTTAGGGAATATATATACACCACAACATACAAAGTTCCGTGTATGGGCTCCTACTTCGAGTGAAGCGAAATTAGTTACATATAAAAAATGGAACGATAAAATAGGTACTGAAATAAACATGCAACAAAGTGAAAAGGGCACTTGGAAAGCAGAACTTAAAGGGAATCAAAAAGGTCTCTATTATACGTATAAGGTAAAAATTGGTGATAAGTGGATTGAAGCCGTTGATCCGTATGCGCGTGCTGCTTCTGTAAATGGAGATAAAGGTGCGGTTGTTGATTTAGAAGAAACAAATCCGAAAAAATGGAAAGCAAACAAAAAGCCAAAATTTAAAAATCCAGAAGATGCTATTATTTATGAATTGCATGTACGTGATCTTTCTATTCAGCCCGAAAGTGGCATTAAACAGAAAGGAAAATATTTAGGTGTAACAGAAAAAGGAACAAAAGGGCCAGAAGGTGTAAAAACAGGACTTGATCATATAAAGGACCTTGGTGTTACTCACGTTCAGTTTTTACCGATATTTGATTATGCTTCAGTAAATGAAGAGAATGTAAACGAACCACAGTATAACTGGGGATATGATCCGAAAAATTTCAATGTTCCAGAGGGATCCTATTCTACAAATCCATATGAGCCAACTGTTCGAATAACAGAATTAAAGCAAATGATTCAAACACTGCATGATAATAATCTTCGTGTTGTAATGGATGTAGTGTATAACCATATGTACAGTGCTACTGAATCTAATTTTCATAAGTTAGTTCCAGGTTATTATTATCGTTACAATGAAGATGGAACATTCGCAAATGGCACTGGAGTAGGAAATGATACTGCTTCAGAACGAAAAATGATGAGGAAATTTATGATAGATTCCGTCACATATTGGGCAAAAGAATACAATTTAGATGGATTCCGTTTTGATTTAATGGGTATTCATGATTATGAAACGATGAATGAAATACGTAAAGCTGTTAATCAAATTGACCCTTCTATTATACTGCATGGAGAAGGATGGGATTTAAATACACCTCTTGCAGCTGAGCTGAAAGCAAATCAAAAAAATGCAGAGAAAATGAAAGGGATTGCTCATTTTAACGATAATATACGTGATGGATTGAAAGGTAGTGTATTTGAGGAGAAGGAAAATGGTTTTATAAATGGAAAGGAAAACATGGAAGATCGTATTAAAAAAGGCATTACGGCAGGGATTGACTACGATACAAATTCGTCGACTTATCAAGATCCAGAGCAGGTGCTAACTTATGTGGAAGCACATGATAATCATACATTATGGGATAAACTTGAGTTGACTAATCCAAGTGACAGTGAAGAAGTGCGAAAACAAATGCACAAATTGTCTTCTTCGATTTTATTAACATCACAAGGTATTCCGTTCTTACATGCGGGACAAGAGTTTATGCGCACGAAATATGGTGATCATAATAGTTACAAATCTCCAGATTCAATTAACCAGATGGATTGGCTGCGCAGAGCAACGTTTAATAATGAAGTAGATTATATGAAGGGTTTAATAGAATTACGCAAAAAGTACTCAGCTTTTCGAATGACATCTGCAGAACAAATAAAAACACATGTATCATTTATTGATGCTCCGAAAAATACTGTAGCTTATACAATAGAGGGGAATAAAAATGAATACTTTACGGTGGCTCACAATGCAAATAGAGAAGCTGTTGAAATAACACTTCCATCGAAAGGTCCTTGGAAAGTACTAGTAGACGGGAAGCAGGCAGGAAGTAAACCACTTTATGTTGTCCATGATAATAAAATTAAAGTTCCTGCGTTAAGTTCATTTGTTTTAAAGTTAAAATAGTATAATTTCACATACTGTAATTATATTACAATTTAATAAATAAAAAAGAGAAGAACTCACCAAGGTTCTTCTCTTTTTTATGTGTGATTAGGGTTTCCGTAATTGTAGACATACGAGTTTATGAATATAGCAAAAGGCAAGACGATGAACCTATTTACAAAGTGACGAGAAAATGACAAAACTGTAAGAATGCACGAATGTTTGTAAGAAAGTTCGATGTTTTCCTTTTTCTTTTTTTATTAAAGTGAAAAAGAAGAAAGCGATTTCGTAAGGTGTTGATATTTTTAGATGAGTACAATAACCAAAACGATTCATGTAATGAAGGTATATAGCAATCAGTCAAACACCTTACGAAAAAGGAGGGATTTGAAATGTCTTTTTCTCAATTCAATATTGATATTTTTCGAGCACTTAATGATTTAGGTAAACAATATTCATTCCTAAACCCGGCCATCGTATTTTTGGCAGAATATATGGTATATATTTTTGCTTTAATTATTTTAGCTTATTGGTTTACTGGGTCCAGAAAAAGTAGGATGATGGTTATTCAAGCGATGGTTGCTTTTGTAATTGCTGAAGTAATCGGGAAAATAGCAGGGAAATTCCATCTGAATTATCAACCGTTTGCAGTATTGCCTGATGTTAATAAACTTGTTGACCATGCTGTAGATAATTCATTTCCTAGTGACCATACGATTCTCTTTTTTTCAATTTGTTTTTCGTTTTGGCTTGTTCGTAAAAAACTGGATGGCTATGGCTTATACTTGCACTTTGTATAGCGATCTCTCGTATTTGGGTAGGGTTCATTATCCTTTTGATGTTGCAGTAGGGGCTTTAATAGGGTGTATTTCAGCGGTAATTTCGTATTGGTTAGTACCGAAATTCTCTTTTATTAGGCAATTACTTACTCAATATGAAAGAGTAGAGAAACAAGTTTTACCATTCAAAAACAAATCAAAGGGGTTGTAAGTACAGTACTTTATCATCTCCATTACTATTCTCCACAAGTTGAATGGACCAAAACATCCGATACAGCCAAGAAGACGAAAAGAAACAGGTAGTACGTCTAGGTAATAAAATAGCTTATTACATAGACGCATGATCTAAATACTGTCCCGTTCACATTTTAAATGTATCGTTATTGCAGAATTAAACCTACAATCATAATGAAACTAAATAGTATCATCCAACCAAACGCACAATAGCCAAAGAATCTAATCCATTTTGGTAATTGATTCATGTTAACTTTATTTGTGGGAACCCCTTGCATAAAAAACATCATTTTTTGATCTCTATCCCTATTATTTTGTTGTTCATACATAAAATCATCACCTTTCTAGAACCATTGTGTTTATAGTATATCAGTTTGAAAAAAATTATGTATAAGGGCTAGTTTGCATACGAATCATCCTTTATATTTAATCTTTAAGTACAGCCTATCACAAAAGATTTTTAAATTAATCCGAAAATTCTAAATTAAAAAATTCATCGATTACCTAAGGTGAAACCGTGTGCTTTCACATCAATTAACAAACAGAAAAAGGATTTTTGATTTAACTCTTAGAATATCATTCTATTAGGAGTTCTTTCATATGAATTGTTTTTTGATTACTTTTGATAATAACTAGGAAATATAGAAAGGTTGTGAATTTATTTGGTGGGTTATAAAACTATGCTGTTTGATTTAGATGTTACGTTACTTAATAGGGATATGGCCGTAGATACATTGTTTTTATTTGTTTTAGAAAAGTGTTATGAGGATGTTAGTGATACAGTCAAAAACAATATGCTACAGAAATTTAAAGAATATGATAAAAGGGAATACGGCATGAGTGATAAAACGATAGTTTTAGAATCATTGTTTGATGAATTTCCGCCGAAGTATAGATTACCACGCAATTACATTGAAGATTTTTGGAATGAAAAATTCCCTAAATGTTTTTCAATAGACAAAAATACTATTCATTTCTTAAATCATATAAAGAAGCACTTTAAAGTTGGAATTATAACAAATGGTTCAAGTCAGAGGCAAAGGGCTAAAATAATTAACACGAATTTAAACAATTACTTTGATACGATCATTATTTCTGAAGAAGTAGGATTTAGTAAACCGGATAAACGTATATTTGAACTAGCATTAAATAAGCTTAATGTGCAACCAGAAGATGTATTATTTGTTGGAGATGACTTAGAAAAGGATATTGCTGGTCCTCAAAATGTAAATATAAAAGGGATATGGTTTAATCCTCATAGAATCACAAATAAGACTGAAATAAAACCGTATTCTGAGATTGACACTTTTGATAGTTTATTAGGTTATATTACTCCGCAATATTTTTATAATAAGTAAAAATATTGCGGAGTAATGAATTTTTATATTCTAAACAAATAATTAAGAAAGATTTCATTTACCGCATTGTAAGTAAAAACAAAGAAACACTTAAATCTCTACTTAAGGGAAGTGACTTTATAGAAACACTCATTACTGGTAAATGTTTAAGAAATAAACAAACTAAAAATACAAGTAAGGAATGTATTCTTAATCTCGCATTGCCCCCGCCTCTCGAGAAGTCATTGCTCCTTGTCCTGTTCTTACATCATTTTGAATTTCTTGTTTTACTTTTTGCGCATCAGTTGTAGCAAAATCTGATTTCATATTAGAAGCAGACTTTATAGCTTTTTTAGGATATTGCATACAAACCCTCCTCAATTTAATACTTTACAAACTTATTATTTACAAAAATACACTCTTCATCCCACGAATAATTAAACACATTTTATTTAAAGTAAAGTGGAAATTATAAAAAGAAGAGTAAGGACAAGTGACAAGGTTTTGAATATGATTACATACAGCGGAAAAATCTATTCAATATAGATGCTTTGTACAGAAGATTACCCCATAAGGCATTTATACAAGGCAAGAAACAAGAATAAGAAACGCTAATGATGTATTGGTGGCTACATGATATGGATGGAGACACTGGTTATTAGAAAAAGTATTTAGCGACAACATATCCTGAAGTGTTTGCATAAAAAAAACTCCAAATGGAGGCTTTTTTATTTAAGTAAAAAGTAAATTAAAGTAATAATTATATCTTCCCTTTTCACGTCACTCATGATTATATACATTCTATACAATGTAGAAGAACTGACGTTTGTGTTAAACTAAGAAATGAACAAAGGGGGAGTTTTCTTGAACCATTCTAATGATACGATCCGAAATTTAGACAATATAGTTTACAAACCTAATAATTTAATGATAACGAATGTAAAAGAAGAAAAGCAAAACGCAGAATATGCAGGATGTATATTTCACTTAAATAACAAAACCATTCGTTTTAGAAAATCAAAAATTACTCCTAATAAAATTGGTCAATTTGTTTCTTTTTGGGAGAAAGATGACAATATGCAAAATCAAGCGTTTTCTTATGACGCTGCTCCTGATTTATTAGTTATCACTTGTATAGATGATAATAAACTAGGACAATTTATTTTCCCTAAAGAGATTCTTCTTAAGGAAAAAATCTTGAGAACAGAAAACCAAAAAGGCAAGATGGCTATGAGGATTTACCCTATATGGGATACTCCTGTTAGCAACCAAGCTAAAAAGAGCCAACTGTGGCAAATTCAATATTTTGTTGATTTAAGCGATCATAATAATTTACCTATAGACGAACTGTTAAATTTGTATTCGTAGCTTCTTATCTTAAGTAATCTTGTGAGTTAGACTTTTTGTACCAGTACAGTTAAACGAAATGTACATTGTTTCAGTACCCCATCAAATTTACAATCAACATATACTATTTTAACTTATACATTTTAAGGGGTGCTGACTATGACAAGTCTACAACATAAGCTGTTTACAAGATTGAATCTCGCAAAGCGTACTGAAGTGAAATTTGAGGAATTAAATACAATTCTCTTTGCATTTGCACACACTATACCATTTGAGAATTTAGATGTAATAGCACGTAATACGAATATAATTACTATGGAAAATTTACAGAATAAAATTTTAACTCGTTCCCGCGGCGGGCTTTGTTATGAGTTAAATACTCTCTTTTACTACTTTATAAAAGATTGTGGTTATGATGTACAACTCGCATTAGGTACCGTATATAAAAATGATATAAAGGCATGGGCACTTGAGGATGGACATATAACGGTTATTCTAAATTATGATAACGTACGATACGTAATTGATGTAGGTATTGCTTCATTAGTACCTCTAGTCCCGGTACCTTTTACTGGTGAGCCTATTTCTTCTAAAAATGGTACGTATAGAGTGATACGAAAAGATACGAGTAAAGGGAATTACGTTCTAGAAAGAAAAGATACGAATGGTGAGTGGAAAGTGTGTCATGCTTTTTATAATCGTATAATTGATGAAATAGTAGTGAATGATGTTCAAAAAAGAGTAATAGAAGATGAGAAATCTATTTTCAATAAGGGCCCAATTGCAGTCAAATTGACGGAATCTGGCCATGTCTCTTTAACAAATACTAGTTTAACTACAATGATTCACGGTGAAAAAACGAAACGTGAAGTTACAGAAGAGCAATATAGAGATCTTTTATATACTTTATTTGCTATTGAGTTATGATAAAACAAATAGCTAGCCGGTTCTTATAAAGAATCGGCTATTTTATTTTGATTTAAAACAATTATTAAAGTTTGATTTTCTTAATAGATATAATACACTAGAACAGTATGAAAAAGTATAAACAACGAATTTTGAATGTAAAGGAAGATCTTCATGTCAATTATCGATAAATTGAAACTTAATAAGTATACGAATATGGTTGTTATTAATGAACCAAGTGATTACGAAGTTTTTACAGGAAAAGAAACTGTATTTTCAAAAGAACACGATGCCATTTTTATTTTTGTAGAAACACTGGATGAAATGGTGAAACAAACGAATTATATTATTAGTAATGAAGAATTATTAATTGAAAAAGGATACGTATTCTTCGCATATCCGAAAAAAGGTAATTCTCGCTACAGTACGTTTATTCACCGTGACGAGATGTTTCCAGCATTAAACGTTGGAGAAGATGGATATGTGGGAGAAAGCGATATTAAATTTGCGCGAATGGTAAGTATGGATGATGTTTTTACTGTTGTAGGTTTAAAGCGTGAGAAGAAAAAAGCGACGAAAACGCCTGCAATGAGCCAATGTGTAGCTGATTATGCAGATCGAATTCAAGATGTTGAATCTTTATTAGCTAATCACCCAAATGAACTTAAGTTTTATCAAAGTTTAACACCTGGATACAAAAAAGATTGGGCACGTAATTTGTTTTCTGTAAAACAAGATAAAACACGTGAAAAACGTCTTGAGAAAATGATTGAAATTCTTTCGCAAGGATATAAAACGATTGAATTATTTCGTAAAAAGAAAAAGTAAGACTAGCAATTCACAATGATGCAACAATTAATTGCACTTGGCACATTGAAAAAAGGATTCCTTTCAGTATACTAAAGTATGTTCTTATATTTAAATAATTAGCAAAAGAGAAAAGGTGTTTGAAATGAAATCGTATATTGTAGTTGGAGCGGGTATTTTAGGAGCGTCTACTGCTTACCATCTTGCTAAGGCTGGCGCGAATGTTACTATCGTGGATCGTCAACAAGTAGGTCAAGCAACTGATGCTGCAGCAGGTATTGTCTGTCCATGGCTTTCGCAACGTCGTAATAAAGCATGGTATAAAATCGTTAAAGGCGGTGCACGTTACTATTCTTCGTTAATTCAGCAATTAGAAGATGAAGGTGAAACGGACACAGGTTATAACCGTGTAGGTGCAATTAGTTTACATACTGATGAGAAAAAACTTGATCAAATGGAAGAGCGAGCGTATAAACGTCGTGAAGATGCCCCAGAGATTGGTGAAATCACTCGCTTATCAGCTGAAGAAACAAAAAAATTATTCCCAGCATTATCAGAAGAATTTAGTTCTGTTCATATTAGTGGTGCTGCAAGAGTAAATGGAAGATTATTACGTAATGCATTAATAAGCGCTGCGAAAAAACATGGCGCAACTTTTATAAAAGGAGATGCAGTATTAGTCCGTGAAGGTAATCATATTACGGGAGTTATAGTAAACGATGAAACTATTTTAGCAGAAAAGGTTATTGTAACTGCAGGTGCATGGGCGAACGAAATCTTAAACCCTTTAGGAATTAATTTCTTAGTTACGTTCCAAAAAGGACAAATTGTTCACTTGCAAATGGAAAATACAGCAACAGAAAATATGCCAGTTGTTATGCCGCCAAATGATCAATACATTTTAACATTTGACAATGGCCATGTCGTAATTGGTGCAACACATGAGAATGATACTGGTTTCGATCACCGTGTAACGGCTGGTGGTTTAAATGAAGTATTCCATAAAGCATTAACAGTTGCACCTGGCTTAGAAGATGCTACTATGCTTGAGACGAGAGTTGGATTTAGACCGTTTACTCCAGGATTCTTACCTGTTATCGGACCGCTTCCTAACTTCGACGGTATTCTTGTTGCAAACGGATTAGGAGCTTCAGGTTTAACTGCTGGTCCATATTTAGGATCAGAACTCGCTAAATTAGCGCTAGGACAACCAATTGAATTAGATTTAAACGATTATGACGTTGCAGGCGCAATTGAATAACATCGGGTATGAAAAAAATACACTAAGCAAATTTGATAGAAAATAAGCGTTTTTTTCTTCGCGAAGAATTAGACAGTTTATGAAAAATAAAATTCTTCAAAAATAGAGGGCTGACACCATAAACCTGCATTATTCATGTAGAATTATGATGTCGGCTCTTTATTCATATGTATTTAAAGCCTATTTTCGAGAGGAGGTTAAGCAATGAGAGCACCATATCAAGTATTAATATTTCCTTATATAAAAATTGATGACTCTATTCAATATGCGATTTTCAACCGAAGTGATTATGGTTATTGGCAAGGCATAGCTGGTGGTGGAGAAGACGGTGAGATTCCTATTGAATCAGCAAAACGTGAAGCGTTTGAAGAGGCTGGTATTACAAGAGAATGTTCATATATACAATTAGATTCTGTGTCTTCACTACCAGTAGAGGATGTAGTTGGAGGGTTCCTTTGGGGAGATGACGTTTATGTAATAAAAGAATTTTCGTTTGGAGTTAAAGTCCCTACAAAAAACATCTCATTATCTAAAGAACACTTAAATTATAAATGGTTATGTTTTGAGGAAGCCGTAACGTATTTGAAGTGGGATAGCAATAAAACAGCATTGTGGGAATTAAACAAAAGACTATTAAAACAATAAAAGTGTTAGCTAACAAAGATAGTAGTGGAACAAGAATTGAACAATTTAAAAAAATCAAATATAGATTTGGCATGACCAATGAACTGAGAGAACTTGCACTTAGAAAAGCCTTATACAGTCGCCTCTGAAAAAATAGTTAGAATTTTTTTGGTGTATGGTTTTTGGCTCTGAATAGCGGAATACATATTAAGTATTCAACAGTTCAAATAAAATTCGCTTAGTGTATATTTTCGTTAAAATGTGGGTAAGCCCCTTTTAGCAAAACCGGAGTGGAAATGATGAGTATAAATAGTTTTGTGGGATTGATAAAGGATGAATTATTAAAAGAGGTAATCATAAGAAGTGAGGACGAATTCGAGCCTGTAGTAGTTAAAGATATTCCTAGACTTTGGAAGTGTTTAGGGCAAGGTAATTATGCTGCAGTATTCATGCACAGAGAATTCAAAGATTGGGTAGTGAAAGTTTACGCGCGAGAAGGAGAAGGAATTGAAAAAGAGTCAGAAGTATACCGCAGAATCGGAAATCATCCTTCTTATTCAAAGCTTATATATAAAGGAGAAAATTTCATAGTATTGAAACGTTTAAAAGAAATTACCTTATACGATGCTATTCATAAGGGAATTAAAATTCCTAAGCAGGTAATCCTTGATATAAATAAAGCTTTAGAGTATGCAAGGAAACAAGGATTAACTCCTTGTGATGTTCACGGGAAAAATGTGATGATGGAAAAAGGAAGGGGATATGTAGTCGATGTATCTGATTTCTTAAAAACAAAAGAAGATAGTAAGTGGAGAGACCTAGAAAAGGCATATTTTACATTTTATTTGCCTTTCATTTATAAATTGCCTTTCCCTGTTAAAATACCGTATTTTATGTTAAACATTGTTAGACGTTCGTATAGAAAATATAAGAAACTTAAAAAGAAATTCGAATTGTAAAAAGATCACATACTTATAAGTGGACCACTAGTAAACAAAAGGACCGTACATATTAGACATTTCTAAAATGTACGGTCCTAATCTTATATATTTTTTTATTAGTTATTTCACTATCAATTCCAAAACGAGATATTTTGAATAAATGAAACCGTCAAAATAAGTGTTGATGCGGAACCAGCAGTTAATAGCATTACAAATCAATATTTTCCTGTTAAACCACCTTTTTTAAATAGAAATACGACTGATAAAATAATAACAACAGCCTTCAAACTGCCCCAATATGGATAAATAGCATGATCTGTTAGATTAGCATGCTGAAAAATGTTCTCTAATCCAAAAATCCCAATAATGACCGCTAAAAGAAAAGCAGCTTTTCCAATAGTTGTATTACGATAGAGGGTAAATAAATATAGCGCAAATATAAGTGGTAAGATGATTTGTAGTAAAAGTGTCATAAGTAGCCCCCTAGTTTATTTATAATTACATTATATACAAAAATGTAATAAAAAGGAATGCTACTTATTTGATACTAATAAGATTACTCTAATCATACTCTTCTATTAAAAAGAATATAAAGGGGTGTAAAGTTAATTGACAAAAGTTAAGGTTCATTTACGACCCATTGTTCATAACATAAATTTACCGACTGTCATAAAAACAGCAATACTTCCAGATGAATCAGTTGAAAGACTATTTATCGCAACCCAATTAGGAGAGGTTTTTTACATAGGAGATGGAGTCATAAAAACATTTTTAAATATTCGTCAACGTATTATTAAATTAGGTACATCTGAAGAAGGTGTCTCTAGTAGCGGCTATGATGAACGTGGATTGCTTGGACTTGCATTTCATCCACAATTTTATCAAAACGGTTTATTTTATCTTCATTATTCAGTAGCTGGAACTCAAGGACCCGGTGCACTTTCTGAACAATTTAAACCGAATCCTTGTGACCCGAAAACTTTAAACTTAAAATGGCTAAATAGAGATACGCAATATGATCATATTGATACAATTGAAGAATGGATTTTACAGTCAAACGGGCAACCTCAAAAACGTAGAACATTACTTCATATAAAACGCCCATTTTTTAATCATAATGGAGTAAATACTTTAAACTTTTCTCCAGAGACGGGGAAACTTGTATTTACAAATGGAGATGGTGGGTCGGGTTATGATCCGTTTAATTTAAGCCAAGATGATTTAGAAATAGCAGGTAAAATAATTGAAATCGATGTAAGTAGAGATACATTCATAAATAATCCTCCAGTAGTTACACGCTTTAATGAACTTCCTCTATCGATACAAGAAACACTTACAGTAATTGCGAAAGGCGTCCGTAATATAACCGGTATTTCATTCCAAAGGTTTTATAATCAATATATTAAATATGCAGGTAATGTCGGACAGGATATTGTAGAGTCTATTTTTTCATTTGTTCAATATAAACCAATTCCGGTTACTGAACTTATTAAAATGCATGTAATGAGATTCACTTCTAATCAAGATGGATTTATTAATTTTGGTTGGAGAGGATGGGAAGGAGAATTACCTACTTCTTTTATACGGCACTGTGCTGATCATCCTACTTTAGATGAGAGAACAATGGTTTATTATAATGAAACAATAGAATTATCCGCAAAGCGTATGCAGCCGCTCATTAGTTATTTTCATAAAGACCCGAGACCAGATAAGTTTGGAGGAACTTCACTTACAGGCGTTCAGCCATATATGGGAACTGCAATCCAAAATTTATATGGTAGCGTTGTATTTACTGATCTTGCTAAGAAAGAAGAATCTCGGCCGCCAGTTAAAGGTGTTTTAGCATATACTAGAGCCGGTATAGATGGTAAACATACTGACTTTCATGTTATTGAAACCAATTATGATTTTGGTACGCAAGCAGCTTATTATATGAGTTTAGGAACAAATTTGGATCAAACTAGGTTATATTTAGGAGTTTACGGTTCTATGAAAGTAACTGATTTTAACAAAGGTACCATATTTGAAATTATTCCTTAAAAAGATATACACTTATAGTTTATCCCCTAAAGGTCTTCTTTATAAACGTCTATTGTATTGTGATTAATAATAAGCAGAAAGCAAATCATAAACAACTAGTGTATGAATAATATAGAAAGTGAGGAATGAGATATCTTTAGGGGGTATATTGATGAATCGGTTTGTACGTTATTGGTATCAACTTATGATAGAGAATGATACGAACTTTGTTCATAAAAGAAAATTGTCCCTAGCAAATAAGCTAGTCATTACAGCTTTAATGAGTGCTTTAGCCACCATGTTTCAAGCAGCGGGGAATTTAATTCCTGGTATAGGGTTATTCATTAGTCCTTTTGCGACATTACCCATTTTTTTGGCTATTTGCTACTCTATTCGTGAGGGAGTACTTTCTTTTATCCTTACTATTCTCTTATTATTTATTATCGAGCCAAGTGAACTAATTGTTTTCCCCTTTACTACAGGTTTATTAGGTATAGCTTTAGGGCTTTCCTTTATACAATTCAAGAGGAGAATTTGGGTTGTTTCCTTTTCTGCGATTTGTCTACTTATAGGAATTATGATAGTTCTCGATATTTTCCGTTTTCCCGTACTTGGTCCTACTATTCATACAACTATGGATATAAAAATTATTTCATCTATATTTATACTGAGCTTTCTATACTGCTGGATCTATGCAGGGCTTTGTAGCATATTGTTGAATAGAGTATATAAAGCATTGTTTTAACAATTGTATAGAATGGAGATTTAAAACATGTATAACGTTGCAATTAGGAGACCAAATTCGGATGATTTAGAGGAACTTCACTTGTTTTTCCGTATAGTTATTACGAATACATATAAAGACGAAGGATTATCACAACAATTGGATGACATAGAAAATGAAATTAACATGAAAAAGCAATATTTGAAAACAGATTTTGATAGTAACGGAGAAAAACGTTACTTTTTATTAGCAATTGACACAAATAACGATAAAATCATTGGAACAATTGAAGTTGGCCCAGCAAGTACATTGATTACTAGTTGTACAAATGGTGTACTTAAGGATTTGTATGAAATAGGAACTGTATTTATACTTCCGGATTATCAAAGAAAGGGTATCGGGAGTTTACTACTACATACAATGTTTCTTACGTTACTTAGCAGAGGAATAACAGAATTCTGTTTAGATAGTGGATACAGAAAAGCGCAAAGTATATGGACGAAGAAGTTTGGAGAGCCTAGTTATGTACTAAAAGATTATTGGGGAGAATCAAGTGATCATATGATTTGGAAGAAGAGTTTACACGATACACCTATAATATTTGAATTATAAAATGAAATATGCCTATGAACGTAGCTTTTCTTACATATGTATGCTATTATTTATCTTTATAATAAAAGAGGACGTGAATGAACTTGATTAAAATTAGTATCCCTGAAGTTGATGTTACAATTACTGAACGTAAACAAGTTATTAGAGGAGACGAGCCAAGAATTACGCCAATCAATGGTTTTATCGATTTCCACTTGTTCCCTAGAGATAAAGGCGGCATTTTTATGTTTTACAATATTAATGACGAACTACTTTTCGTAGGTAAAGCTCGTAAAATTAGACAACGTATTAAGAAGCATTTCGAAGACAATGTTTCACCAATTAAAAATCACCGTGATGAAGTATACCGCATTGATGCATGTATCGTAGAAGATCCAACAGAAAGAGAAATTTATGAAACATATATCATTAATGAATACAAAGCAAAATATAACGTTGATAAAGTATTCTATAAATAAGTAATAAAAAAACAATCCTAGCACATAGAGTGGGATTGTTTTTTATTTAAAATTAGTCCTCATATTTTTCTACTTTTTTTAAATGATTCGCAATAATAAAACAGCATACTCCTATACATATAAGTACAATTCCAATCGTTTTATGTTTTCCCAAAAAGAAAGGAATATCAGAAATAACATTTGTCATACATAACCCTACAAACACAAGGATCGGTCCTAGCCAAAGTAATACATTGCCGAATTTTGTGTGCTTCCACATAATAACCCTCCTCAATCCTCTTTACATATATATCCATAAAATGAAAGTAAATTCATAGAGAAATATAGTTTTTTTCATATCGAAAATTTAACCTTCATATATTGGTACAAGCAAACAAGAAAGGGGACCATCATGAATTGGTTAGAAGCTTTTATATTAGGGATTATACAAGGTTTAACAGAGTTTTTACCGATAAGTAGTACAGGTCATCTTTATTTAGGAAGACATTTGTTTCAATTAGATGAAGCAGGATTGTTTTTAGATACGATGCTGCATATTGGCACTTTGCTTGCAGTGTTTATTTATTACAAAAAAGAATTTATATATTTAATCAAAAATCCATTTTCAAAACTAATGCTATTACTTATTGTCGGGACGATACCTGCGGTTGTAATTGGATTGTTATTTAAAGACTTTTTTGAGGATATTTCAAAAACAGGTATTACAATTGGTTGGGAGTTTTTAGTGACAGGGTTCTTTCTCTACATGGCAGATAAACAAAAGAATGGTCGTAAAAAAATGGACGACATTACATATAAAGATGCATTTATCATCGGTTCATTTCAAGCGGTTGCTATTTTCCCTGCAATTTCTCGTTCTGGTATGACAATCGTCGCTGCATTATGGAGAAAGTTAGACCGCGAAACCGCAGCTTACTTTTCTTTTTTATTATCAACTCCAGCCATTGTCGGAGCAATCATTTTGCAATTTGTAGATCTTTTTCAAGGGAAAGCAGAATCTATTTCTAGTACATCTTTAATTGTTGGAACGTTATCAGCTGCGTTTTTCGGTTACATAGCCGTTTCGTGGATGATTCAGTATTTAAAACGTCACTCCTTAAAAATATTCGCGTATTACGTCTGGGGATTAGGTATTTTAATTTTAACGTTACAATTTACTCATGTGTTTTAATTATAATGATAAAGAAGTTAATGAGTTTAAGATCCTGTTTCATTCATATAAGGCAGGATTTCTTTTTATTAAGGGGGAAAACATGTTTAATAAGGCTATCGTTATTGGCGGAAGTATCGCAGGAAAGCTCGCCGCAAAAGCATTATCAACTGCTTTTAAAGAAGTAATCATTATAGAAGCCGGTGAAAGATGGGATGGAAAAGCTTCGAGAAAAAGAGTCCCACAAAGTAATCATCCTCATGTGTTATTAAAAGGCGGAGAAAACGCAATTGAGGAATTGTTTCCTAATATCACGAATGAACTAATTGAAGCAGGTAGTATCGTAAATAACTTTACTCGTGATTTAAAATGGCATCAATTTGGTTCATGGAAACAGCCATTCATAGGAGAAGTACATATGATTCAGCAAAGTCGTTCTATGCTCGAAGCACATATTCAAAAACGCATTGAACAAATTTCAAATATTACTATTAAATATGAAACATTGGTTGAAGGGTTAGTAGTAAATGAAAAGCTTAATAAAGTGTGCGGAGTAAAAATGGAATGTTTAAATACAGGAAATCAAGAAGAAATTCATGCGGATACTATTGTTGATGCAAGTGGATTCGGTTCAAAAAGCATAGCGTGGTTACGAGAATACGAAATTGAAGTGCAAGAAGAGAAAGTACGTATTGATTTATTTTACGTAACGAGAATGTTTAAACTTAAAGAAAATGAGAAATTAGATTACTGTAATACACTAATGTCTCCAAGTTTCCCTGATAATCCGTATGGCGTTCTTATTCAAACGATTGAGGATCATCGTTATTTTGTTACTTTCAGTGGATATGCAAATGAAAAAGCACCACAAACAGATGGAGAATTTTATAATTTTGCTGAAAACTTATCAATCCCTCATGTTACAGATTTTCTTAACAAAGCTGTGGCAATTTCAGATATCAAAACGTATAAAATTCCTTATCAAGTACGTCGGAGATTTGATCTCACCACAAATATGCCAGAAGGATTATTAGTCGTTGGAGATGCACATTGTCGTTTCGACCCTGTTTTCGGTCAAGGTGTTTCAGTTGCCGCTATGGAAGCTCACCAATTGCAGTTACTTTTACAAAGGAGACAAAAGCTCGATCATGCATTTACACAGCAGTTTTATAAAGAGACCGCTCATATCATACAAACTCCGTGGGAAATGACAACAACGGAAATATCACGTCATCCACAGCTAAAAAGAGAATTAACGATAAAACAAAAATTTCAGCTATGGTATACGAAACAAATATATCAACTATCTGCAACTGATTCTGACGTTTATATTCGATTAGTAAAGGTGATGAATTTAATTCGTAGCCCATTTCACCTATTTCATCCAAAAGTGCTATTTGCTGTGTTACTGAAGCAAAAAAATAGCAGGAAAATAGTTGATTAAAAAAGAATATATAACAGTTAGTAGATATAGAAGGGGTAATCGAGATGAAAATATACATAGAACAATTAAAGAAACACGATGCTAAAGATTTATTTACGTTTGAACTTACGAATAAGTCTTTTTTTGAAACAATGGTACCTAATCGTGGCTCGCAATATTTTGATTTTGAATATTTCCAAAAACTACTAGATGATTTATTAATAGAACAGGCGGATGGAGAATCTTATTTTTATTTAATTCGTAATGAAGAAAGTGAAATTGTAGGAAGAATAAATTTAGTAGATATAGATTCGGAAACTCGAATCAGTTCGTTAGGTTATCGAGTGGGAGAAAAGTTTACTAAAAAAGGAGTTGCAACAGCAGCCGTAAAATTAATTTTAGACGTAGCGAAAAATAATGAAATTAATGAGGTTCATGCTAAAACGACTACTAATAATCTTGCATCACAAATTGTATTAGAAAAAAGCGGGTTTTCTTCTTATCAAAACGAAGCAGATACAACATCTGTAGTATTAAATGGAGAACATGTGAATTTTGTACATTATATTTGGAGAAATACTTCGCACTTATAATAAGGGGGACTTATTCATGAATGATTTACGTTATCCAATTGGGCAATTTACATATAAACGTCCTATAACGGAAGAAATGATTGATACGTGGATTCAAGAAATTGAAGATTTACCTAATGAACTAACGAAGGCAATTAAAGATTTAGATCAGAAACAGTTAGACACACCATACCGCGTTGGTGGATGGACAGTTCGTCAAGTAGTCCATCACGTTGTTGATAGCCATATGAATAGTTACATACGCTTTAAATTAGCACTAACAGAAAAGAATCCAACGATTAAACCATATAAAGAAGAAAAGTGGGCAGAATTACCTGATTCTAAATTACCAGTAGATGTTTCACTAGTAATGTTAGATTCATTACATAAAAGATGGGTTAACCTTTTATATTCTTTAGAACTTAAAGATCTAGAAAAGACATTTAACCACCCAGAGACTGGTGAAACAAAACTTGCTGTTGCAATTGGACTATACGCATGGCACGGACGTCATCATACGGCTCATATAAATTCATTAAGAAAGCGACTAAATTGGTAGTAACGTGAAGATTACATTAGAGAAGGCGACAGAAAGTGATGCAGCAGTTTTATTTCAAATGCAAATAGACTCATTTAGCCCTTTATTACATAAATATAAAGACTATGAAACAAACCCAGCAAATGAATCTATTGAAAAAACTATTTTTAGAATAAATAATCCCAGCAGTAATTTTTATAAAATTATAATAGATTCGAGACTTGTTGGGGCGATATGTATATCCCAAAAAGAACTACCTTATAAATTTTGGATCAGAAGGGAAAGGAATCGCTCAGAAGGTACTAATTTTAATTGAAGGGATGTTTTCAAAAGCACAATGTTTTGAACTTGCTACGATTTTAGAAGAAGAAAGAAATTGTTTTCTGTACGAAAAAATGGGGTATAAAAGAACAGAAGAAACTAAGAAATTAAATGATAAAACTACACTTATTTATTACAAAAAAGAAAGGTAAAGCATTTGAAATACGCTTTACCTTTTTCTGTTATTTGAGATTAAATATACAAAAATGATGTATGTTCTTCCAAAATAATCGGGTTAGTAATTTTAGAATTGAATAAACATACAAAAAATTATTATTTGGTCGTATATGTTACTAACGCTTTTTGAATGCTTAAAACACTATCGTCACCTTTAAATTCTTTCGTAATTGGTGTACTCAAACTAGATACCCAAATTTTAAGTTCTGCATCTAAATCAAAATGCCCAGCTGTTTCAATGCTAAATTGTGTAATGCTTTTATAAGGGATAGAATGATACTCAGTTTTTTTACCTGATATCCCTTGTTTATCTACTAAAATAAGACGACGATTTGTGAATACGATTAAATCGCGAATTAATTTATAAGCATGTTCAACTTTCTCATCGTCTAACATAATCTTCTCTAAATCACGTTCTACACTTTCTGTACTCGTATTTGATGCATTTCCTAAAATACCGCTGAATAAACCCATAGGAAATTCCTCCTCCATTATTTGTGTAATGTGTTATTTATATTGTACCACGCTCTTGACTAAGAAATAATGACATTACTTTAGTAGTTTCTGGTTATTGTTGCAATGCGCTTATATCATCTTGTCTTAAAGTCTTGTGCTAATATGTAAGTAACAAAAAAGAAGCAGAGGGATATAGTATGAAGAATATCGGTTTAGTATTAGAAGGCGGAGGAATGAAAGGTTTATATACTGCAGGCGTACTCGAATATTTTATGGAAAAAAACTTATTTTTTCCTTATGTAGTTGGCGTATCCGCTGGAGCTTGTATGGGAGCAACTTATTTATCACGTCAAAAAGGGAGAAATAAAAAAGTAAATACAGAGCTAGTAGCAGATCATCGTTATATATCTTATCGAAATTTAATTCGAAAACGTGAATTATTTGGAATGGATTTTCTATTTGATGAAGTACCGAATAAAATTGTACCGTTTGATTTTCAAACTTTCTTAAACTCAAATGAACAGTTTGTTATAGGAACGACGGACTGCGAATCAGGACAAGCTATTTATTATAATAAAGCAGAACACGGAAATGATATTTTAAAAATCATTCGTGCATCTAGCTCAGTGCCGTTTATAGCGCCTGCTGTAGAATATGATAATCGAAAATTACTAGATGGAGGAATTATAGATCCTATACCAGTTTTAAAAGCTCAAACTGATGGTTATGAAAAGAACGTTGTAATTATGACAAAGCCAGAAGGATATGAGAAGCAGCGAAATAAATTTTCAGGGCTGGCTAAAATTTTATATAGGAAATATCCGAATATCGCAAAATCTTTAGTAGAACATTATCGTTTTTATAATGAGACGATATCTTATATGAATCAAATAAAACAAAAAGACAACTTTTATGTCATTCAACCAAGTGTACAACTTCCTATAAGCGGTATAGAGAGAAATAAAGAAAAACTCGTTAATTTATATAATCTTGGGTATACAGATGCTCAATATCATTATGAAAACTTATTAAATTGGATAGAAAAATAAAGGGGTGAAAAGTTGAAGTTAGGAAAACAAATTATTTTTAAGGAATTGCAGAACATGCATAGTCCATTGCACAAGCCGTTTCCTTACCGTGCTACAGCAAAATTGCAGCGAACTTTAAAGAGTAAATTTACCGAAGATGACTGTATAAACGCTGATTTTAATCATTATTGGATGCATACAGCAGCAACTTTAAATTCTGTACTAAATGAACAGAACATTACGTTTCAGCAAATCAAGTGGTTAAAGAAATCTTTTTTGAGTGGTTTCCACAATATCGTTTTCTAGAAACAGAGATTATGAAGTATCCCATTTTATATAGAGATTTCATGAATTATGAAAAGACCCGGAAGCTATTACTTTATTATCTTACTGAATAAAAATTTAAACGTACAAGTCATGCTGCTTGTACGTTTTTTGTTCATAAAATATACAATATTTACAACTTGTCCATGTAGGTATTTTAACGAGAAAAAAGAAGTACATATAGAATATGTGCGAGGGAGGAGATAGAAGTTTGTTAGCTGTTTTCCTTTCAATTCATGTCCAACTCAAATATTTCGAGTAAAATTCGTTTCTTAATGGTATTATCAAATATCAGGAAAACTAATTTAGAAATGAAGAAGGGACAGGTTTAAAAATGGAAAACGTATCAACTGTAGATAAAGTAGAATCAATACAGTCTTTACAGTCAACAATCCGTAAACTTGAAAATGCACTCTCTCAGATGACTCAAAAAGGTGCAAATACTACATTAGTGAAAAAACGACTTAAAGCTGTTTGCATAGGGTTAGTAGTGCTAGAAAACGTTTGGAATCAAGAAAGCCATCAGTATAGCCAAGAAGAGTTAGCAGACGCTCGTAACGTCCTTGCTGGTTTACTTCCATCAATTGAGAGAGCCTATGATAAGTCTAAAGCCGGTAGTCCGCAAAGAACACTTTTAACAAGAAGAATAAAAGCGTTGGAACTTTCTATTCAGGCAATTGATCATTTTTCTAATAAATAACGTCTCTAAACACATAAAACACATAATTTACGACTGCTTTAATATAGGAAGTGCAGTATAGCAGTCGTTTTCCTTCAAACCATTATCCATCCGGAAAAATTGAAACATATTCATTTCATAGTACGATTTTAAATAAAACACGTAAAATTCATATTTATACGCCTCATGATTATTCTCACACTTCACATCTTCAAGAACTTCTCATTGTATTTGATGGGAATTCATTCATTAATGACCTTTCAATCACAAAAACACTTAATTATTTAATTTACGAAAAAGAAATCTCATCGTGTATTGCTGTTGCTATAGATCCTGTTGATCGATTAGAAGAGCTAACTTATAACGATAAAATGAACGCATTTTTAACGAAGGAATTACTTCTGTGGATTCAGGCTAAGTATCGTGTGCATAAAGAAGCAAAACATACAACAATTGCAGGTTTCAGTCTTGGTGGCCTAGCAGCTTTTTATGCAGCACTTCAAAATCCGCATATTTTCGGGAATGTGTTGTCAATGTCTGGATCTGTACATTGGAAAAAAGATGGTTATGAAAATCCAATTCCTTGGATTGAAAATCAAATTTCATCAATAGATTCTAATACGACTCATCTCTATTCTTACATAGCAGTAGGTGAACTTGAAAACGAACCTCTTTTAACGGCCAATAGGCGCCTATATAAAGCTTTAAAAGAAAATAGATACCAAACCACTTATGAAGAGTTCCAATGCGGACATGACGGTATTTGGTGGCGGGAAAATTTGTTTGACGGGTTGAAAGCTTTAAAACTTACAAAAAACACACTATAAAATAAAAAGGAGAGAGAATCTATGAATCAAGAAGAACTAGATAAGAAACTAAAAAAGCAAGAGATTTTAGTAAAAGATGAGAAAGTTTGGTCCTATACGTATGAGGATCATATTAGTTCTATCATTAAAGAAGCAGAAAAGAAAGGGTCTTTTGATAATATGCCTGGTAAAGGGAAACCTCTAAATCTAGATAAAGACCTTTCGTACAATCCTGAAAAGCAACTGTATAGAACGTTAAAGAATAATCATGTTTTACCAAGGTGGATTGAGCTTTCAAAAGAAATTGATGATTTAAAAGAAAAGCTAAAAGAAAATACAAATACTGCAGAAGCAGCGAATTTAATTCGAACTATTAATAAAAAGGTTTTAGAACATAATTTACTTTGTCCACCAAGTGCGCAAAAAACGAGGGTGAAAACGGACTTTTAACAATTTTTCATGAAGCTATCTCTTGCTATATAATTAAGTAAGGCATTTTTAATTCATTATGAAAGGGAGGTAAATGTAATGAAGAATACGTATCAACTTCAAATTCCGAAAGAACTAGAGCAGTATCGTACTATTTTAGAAGAAAGTGTAAAACCGTATATTAAAGTGTCTGGAACATTAGCAGAGACAACGCTTTTTGAGAGTAAGTTTGGTGGATATCCGTATTTACCTATAGATCAAGAGCACCCTAAAGATTCAAATGGACAACCTATGATGTTACTTGCTCAGCTAAACTTTGAAGAAATGCCGCATGTTGAATATATGCCTCAAGAGGGAATGTTACAGTTTTTCGTAAGTGCTGCTGATGAGCTTTACGGAGCAGATTTTGATCAGCCAACAACTCAAAAAGACTTTCGAATTATTTATCATTCTACAATTATAGAAGACTTAAATAAGGTTATTACTGATTTTAGTTATTTAAACACTTTAGAATTAGAGGACTTTATTATACCTGAAGCAGCGAAATTAAAGTTTGAATTGGATTATCAACCCGTAACGTCAGGGGATTATCGATTCGAAAAGATTTTTAGTGAAGATATTGACTGGGAAGAAATTGTTGATGAAGAAAATAATACAGAATTAGGCGAACTGTATGATGATTTATGTAAAGATCAAGGACATAAAATTGGTGGATATCCATTTTTCACACAGACAGATCCGAGAGAATGGGAAGAAAAATACCAACAGCATGACATCTTATTACTGCAAATCGATACAGATGATTCATTAAATATTATGTGGGGAGATTCTGGTGTTGCAAATTTCTTTATAAAAAAAGAAGACTTGTTAAATCTAGATTTTTCCAACGTGATTTACAATTGGGATTGTTATTAAAAATATATAAATGAAATACTAGCAAGTTAAAAAATCTTCCTGAAGGTAAGGGAGATTTTTTTATGTTAAAAATAAACGTTATGTTAACTAGAATACGAAAAATGGGTATAACAAAAGTCAAGTGTAAATAACAGAAATAACAATAAATAATGTGAAGTTGTAAAACGTGTGTAAACAGCAATAAATTCATACAGTAAAACATAAAATATAATTATTAATTTATGTTTTGTTTAGAAATGATTTTTCTGTATAAAAATTTCTCGCTGATCAAAAATGATTTTAATTCGTTTAATCTAAATCGATTATTGATTCAGATTTGCTGCGATTGATTGTATAGCAAAATAAACGGTAAAAACTGTAGAAATCCGTTTAAATAAGATTTTATGTAAATCTCACTAAAAATCTCTGTTTCGTCTCATTAAGTATAGTTTACTTGTTTTTTGATACCTGATATTGCTTTGTTTCTGTAACTGCCTATAATATATATTATGTCTACTAGTAAAAAGTAATAAAATTATTATAGGTTAGTTCGGTTTGGTATACTTCCCTTTTCCTTATTTATTAGTGAATAGTTCTTTGATGCCGGATTAGTGTAAATTTATACTCTTGTAAATAATCATTAATAAAACATAATAAAAAACAACTTGTTTAAATTTAATAATTAAACAAGTTGTTTTGAAATTGGCTAAACTATATTTATAATTTGTTTGCTTTAGCAATTACTTTGATTGAAATTAATAATTCAGCATAAATCCACTGTGAAAATTTATTAACATTATTTTTACCACTTAGGTAAATACGATATTGTTTTTCTTTGTCAACAAAACTTAATTGGAATTTATTATTCTCAAGGATATCTTTAAAAGAATTCATGAAATTATATGATCCTCCAACAAAGCTAACAAAGTATTTATGAGAGTTAACATGACCATCCCCATCAAAATCCCCACGAACAAAGTGATGCAAATATTCTTCTGGTATAAAAGGAAATTCGATGTTAAATGATTTACACGGCTTGATTCCATGTATGCTCATAAGATCGTCTTTTATTGTTTTGCTATTAATATTTAGCATATATACGCCTGTTTTTTTGTTTTGATAAAGTGGCTGTTTTGTGTTTAGTTCTTGTTTTATATCTTCTAAAATATAACTTTCTTTTTGTGATACACTAACACATTGATTATCTTTTTGTATGACACCATCTGCTGCTATAAATCCTAATATATAAGCCATATTATTTGACCACGTTTTAAAATAATCTTCTGATATGTCATACTTCCTCTTCCAACTCCCTATAGCACGCCTTGGAACGTTATTGTCTGTTAAAACCATACGAATATACCTAGCAGACACATTGGCAAGCGTAGCTATTTCTGAGGTACTCTTCCCTTCTGTATATAGCTGAGTTATTTCAGATTTTGATAGTTTACATTTTGATTTCTTTTTTCTCTCTATTTGCACTTACATCCTCTCCTTTCTTTTACTAATTAGAGATATATTTTCTTCTTTAACATACAACGAAACGTATGTTCTTTGTTGCTTTTAAGAATGAATTTACTAAATTAAAACAATTTACATTTACTTAATATTGATTTTATCTGCCGCTAAATAACACTTATTTTATATATATGATTAATGAATTTGACGAATTTATGAAATGTACTTTATTTAAGATGAAAGATAAAATGATATAGTTTACACTACAAATAACTACAATAACAACATACGTATATTGTTAAACGTAAAAAGGAGAACGAATGAAAAAGAAATATGTAAATCAAATTCATACTGATGTAAGTTTTAAACCGAAAGATATTATAGGTTTAATGACTGATTACTTTAAAATGAAAACAAAGTTGCGTCCTATAAAGAATTTACCTATTGTTTTATCAGATAAAAACAATAAGTCTTTAGAGAGTGTTACATGGTTTGGCCATTCTGCTTCTCTTTTAAAAATAGAAGGTAAAACATTGTTACTAGACCCGATGTTTGGAGATGCCTCTTCCCCGTTTCCAGTGTTTAATAGTAAACGTTATAGTGGTTCTTTTTCTTTAGAACGTGAAGACCTGCAAGAAATTGATGCAATTATCATTTCTCATAATCACTATGATCATTTAAATTATAAAAGTATTATGCAATTAAAAGATCGTGTAAAGCATTTCTATGTTCCAACTGGAGTTGCACAATATCTTATTAAATGAGGTGTTTCACCTAGTAAAATTAGTGAGCATAATTGGTGGGATGAAATTATGCTTGATACTATTAAGTTAGTATGTGCCCCTGCAAGGCATTTCTCTGGACGAGGTATGACAGATAGAGATTGTTCGTTATGGTGTTCATGGGCTATCCTTGGTCAAGAAACTAAAGTTTTCTTTAGTGGCGATAGCGGTTATGCGCCTCACTTTAAGGAGATTGGTAATAAATACGGTCCATTCGATCTTACGTTAATGGAATGCGGGCAATATGATCCAAGGTGGTCTGCTATTCATATGTTGCCTGAAGAAACAGTACAAGCTCATATTGATGTAAAAGGAGAATTACTTCTTCCGATTCATTGGGGTGCTTTTACATTAGCATTACACGAATGGAGTGACCCGATAGAACGTGTTACGAAAGAAGCTAACCGTTTAGGAGTTAAAATTACAACACCTCAAATTGGCGAATCTATTACGTTAAAATCTACAGACTATCCTAGGTATGCTTGGTGGCAAAAAGTCTAATTATAATAAAAAGCGAATCTGTCTTATATAAAAGATTCGCTTTTTATTATAATGTATCGTTGACAAACTGATTAAACTTGTCTATTTCTTCAACGAATGGATTATGATTACTTTCTTCAAATTTAGTTAATGTTGCGTTCGGGATCAAATTTGCTATTTCACGAGAAAATATGTAGGGACATTGTGCATCATGCTTACCACATTATATAAAACTTGGGATTTTTACGAATTTAAGTTTCTGACGAACATCATAATCTTTATACAACTTGTCTAAAATAATTTAGCCGATTGCCAACTTTCTTTCCGCTATTCGGCAGTTTTAATGCCTCTTCAAGCTTTTCTTCAGAATAAAAAGACATAAGTGCCCACTCTCTACTTAATGCTTTTCTTTCTTCTTGTACTGTACTATCATCATTTAATGCATTCATAATTGATACGATTCTATTAAATTTTACATTTTTACTACAGTATATACTATCTTTATGAGATGCATATTCCTTGCTCGCCGCTGCGCCACCAACAATTATTTTCGTTAAATATACAAGAGCTAACATCCCTCCTGTCGAATGACCAGCAAACCCCCATTTATTAATATATAAAGCTTCTCGAATCGCTTCTAAATCTTTAATCGTTTCGGTCATACTATATTCAGAATCATTTTTTGCCGAATCTGAATTGCCACACCCCTTTAAGTTAACTAAATATACGCTATAATGGTCAGTAAATGGGTTTGCAAAAGTATTTCCATTATCGTTATACTCGCTATACATATGTGTAACGCATAAAGGCGGACCTTCTCCCTTCACAAAATACTCAAAATTGCCTCTAGTAATTTTGACAATATTTGTTTTCCACATATTGAATCTCCTGTCTAAAATTTTTTATCTGCTTTTTAGTTTTTTGGTACACTGGGCATTTCATTTTCTTCATTACACTCATCCCCATTTGAATTTTCTCCTTAGCTACTCTTCGAATTATTTGAGTTATAATTATTTTGCTGTGTATTGTAGATTACAATTCCTGCTTTTTACAATTGAATTATATTATTTATAGAACTTTCCTGTTTAGCCAATTTTTCATTCCTATAATCTATTAATTTATGATTAGATAAAACAAAATTGTGCTCTAATATGAATTCATTGTAGAGCACTTCAACTAAAAATTTAGGTATCATCTCTCCTACGCCGTAATTATAGTCACTAAGAATCCAAGAAACCTCTTTCCAATCTAAAATTCCTTCTGATACTTTTTTTGGAGTTTGATATGTAAATTCATTCATTAGCTCTATTAGATAAAGATACATGCCGCCAGAATATGAAGAATCTTTCCACTTAATAATGCCTTTAAATTGAATTTGGTCATACGTAACTTTTATATTAGTCTCTTCCTTTATTTCACGAATCGCATTTTCTAAAGGTGTTTCGCCCTTTTCTATCTTTCCTCCTACACCATTCCATAATCCTTTTACCGGATCATATTCTCTATTTAACATAAGTATCTCTTCATTTCTTTTTATAAAACATAAAGTGTGCTTGTACATAACGTGATTCCTTCCTCCGTTTTTAATAAGCTCTTACTGGAGATATAAGATGGATTGCTGCAGATTGTGCCCCTGCTTCAATTAATATCGGTCTCATAGAACCGCTGAAACTTAAAGTAACCGTTTTTTCTTTTATTGCCCTTAAAGCATCCAACATAAATCGTCCATCGAAAGATATATGTAATTGTTTTTCACCGTGAATTGCATCTACTTGTTGTATTTCATATATTTTTCCAATCTGAGAAGCATTAGAAGAAACTTTAATTGTAGATTCGTTTACAATTTCTAAGTTAACATTGTTATTTGCCCATTCACTTGCTAATAAGCTTGATCGATCTACCCCTTGTAACATTCTTTGTCTATCTACGTTAATGACTGTTTGAAATTCATTTGGAATTAAACTAGATATATTAGGATATTTCCCTTCAATTAATCTTGAATATAAAGTAGTTGTGCCGAATGTAAAAATAATGTGGCTTTCTGATAGATAAATAGAAACGAATTCTAAATTGCTGTTCATTAATTTTAAAAGTTCATTAATGGTTGCACTTGGTACAATACAATTCGCTTTCATATTAGTAGAAATTAGTGTTTCACGTATAGCTAGTCTATGAGAGTCAGTTGCAGCGCATATTAATTTATTGTAGTCTAACTCGATATGTACTCCGGTAAGAACGGGTCTAGATTCATTTTTCGCTACTGCAAAGACTGTTTGTTTAAACGCATCAATCAATTGTTTTGTTTCTATTTGTATTTCTGCATGATCGTCTATTTGTGGTACGTTAGGAAATTCACTCGCTGGAAAGCCATTTAAGTTTAATGTGATTTCTTCTGATTGTATGGTAATTATTTGCTCATTCTTACTTTTTATTACTATATCGCTTGGCATTTTCTTTATAATTTCAATGAAGTATTTTGCAGGTACAACAATTGTTCCTGCTTTTAAGATAGTCGTAATTTGTTCGTCATCCATGGAACTAGGGATGAATTTTTCGATGAAAATATTTGAATTACTTGCGATTAAAGTAATTCCAGATTGATCTGCAGTTATTTTTATACCGGATAGTATAGGAATTAAAGCTTTTGTCGATATGGCTTTACTTACTTCTGAAAGTGCTTGAGTGAAATGTTTATGATTAACGATAAACTCCATTTTTTCCCCGCCTTATATGAAATGATATTTTTATGTTGCTTGATGAATGATTGTTCCATTAAAAATGTAAGGTACTGTTTCTTTCTTTTGTAAAATGTCTAGTAAATGTTCTGGTATACGCAAATACGGTGCTGCTATATGAAGTTCCATCCAAGTAATCTCTTCAATTTCTTTTGGCCTTGTTATATTTGTTTGCCCGCCAATTATTTCGCCTAAAAAATTAAAGAAAATTGCATGATGTCCTCTCTCTTCAAAAAAAGCTTCGCTAATGTAACAAATACCATTTACAGTTATATGTAGACCGGTTTCTTCTTTCACTTCCCGAATTACTGCCTCTTCTAACGTTTCTCGCAATTTAACCGCGCCACCTGGTAGTGTGTAATAAGAACCATTCTTCCCTTTGTTTTTTACCATTAAGATCTTTTCGTTTGTTTTATCGTATAAAAGTGCATATGTAACATTTACTTTCTTCATCTAAGTCCACCTTCAATAATGGGAATTTTCTATCTTTGTTACATTCTACCATTTATTCTTTTTAAAATATAAAAAAGTTAATTGAGTATTTCATTTATCTGCTCTTAGCAAAGTTAACGTAAAAAAAAGAGCCCTAGCAGGAGGACTCTTTTGTAAAATTAAGCTATTTTTCGATGTAGCTGCTTTATTTCCTTTTTCTTCTCTGCTTTTGGTGGACGAATTAATATCGAAATAATGAAGGAAATAACGCTTAAAATACCGATTATAATAAAGGTCGGCTGAAATCCACCGAGTAATGCTCCGATGAATGATCCTGCAAGTGCACCAAATCCGAATCCTTGGTATACAATCCCGTAATTTGTACTATGGTTTTTTAAACCGAAGTAATCCCCAACAATGGCTGGGAAAATTGTAATATTACCACCAAAGCAAAAGGCTACGCTGGCTACACAAGCGAAATAAATCCCGTAATTTAGTGGAATGAAACTTAAAGCAAAGACTGACAATCCAATAATAATAAACGTTGCAGAGACAATTTTCATTCGACCAATTTTATCTGATAACGTTCCAAGAATGATTCTACCTACTGTATTAAAAATTGCAATCATTGCGACGGCATTAGCAGCAGTTGCAGCGCTAAGTCCAACGAGCTGTACCCCAATATCTTTTACCATACTGATTAAATATAGACCACCCATACACGACGTAAATAGCATAAAAAACAAAAGATATACTTGTTTCGTTCGCATCATTTCACGAGGCGTATAATCATTGTGTAATGTCTCAGTTACAGTACTACTTACTATTGCTTCACGTAAGAAGAACGATCCGATTAATACTAAAAGTAAAACGATGATACCCCAATATAAAAATGCTTGTGATACACCAAGGCTATCGATCAGACTTCCGTTTATATATCTAAAGATTAAGCTACCCATTCCATATGCAGAAACAGATATACCAGAAATAAGTCCTTTTCGATTTGGAAACCATTTAATTAAATTAGATAATGATGTGATATAAGCAGTTCCATCTGCATAACCAACTACTACACCAGCTAATAAATAAAGTAATGGTAAGGTAGAAACTTGTGAACTAAGTATTAAACCGAGTCCCAGCACAATCCCTGCAGTGGCGATGAGTTTTCGAAGCCCTAATTTTTGCTGTAACTTTCCTGCAAATAATGTTGAAAATGATAAAGAGAAGCTTGTAATGGAGAAAGTTATCGCAACGGCATTAAGGTTCCATCCAAACTTACTAACAAGGGGCTGATTAAATAAACTCCATGTGTAAATTGTTCCAAGGCCAATTTGAACAATGATTGTACCTAGAACAATTAGTAACGGATTTATAGAGGTTTGTTTCATACTAACTGTCCCCTTCTTTTATCGTGACATGAATTTTCACAGTTAGTATAACCATCATAAAAAGCAAGATACTGCATGAAAAATGGAAATTGAATTCATGTACACAAAAAGACACTCCATAATGAAGTGTCTTTTTGCAGGTTATATTAGATTTACTTAAAGAAAGCTTTGTTAAGATAAGACATTTTCAAATGCTTATGTATATAGAGTACCAAAAGTTTTCAATCATGTGATGGGACTTAAGATGTATTTTTGATTCATCATATGGTCGGATAAACGAAAAATTAATATTCAATTTCATCAAAATCCTTCGGCTGCGGTACCGTTTGCATATTAGCTGCATCTTTCGGATCGCTATAAATTGCATTTTGCTCTGTATTTACATCTTTAATGTTTTGCTTTTTGTTTTTATTCATTTTATCTTTCACTTTTCCTCACTCCTTTTCATTATAGGAGTAATTATGCCCTATTACCGTTACGAAATGTATCAGCGACTAAATTACTAAATTCACGTAAATAATATAAATAATTATCACCGCCGTAGTTATATCTTTTGTTATACATTTTTGCAACAACTACATTATATTCAGGTATTATTAATATAGTTGGCCCCGTAATTCCTAATATTTGATATGATCCTTTTGGTACGCGTTCACCAAGTTCACTCAACTGTGCAATTACAGCATGAAAGAAAAGTGCAAAATAATTTTCACACCTTTCTTTCAAGTAAAATAGCTTTGATCTTCTATACCTAAATGATCCACCAGTTCCAGCAATTAAAGCAACCGAAACATCCTGCACAACCTACGCATCCACCACATCTGCCGCCGCAACCACCGCAGCGTCCACCACAACCTCCACATCCGCCACAACGACGTACATCGCCTTGAATGTAATAATATGGATATTGATTTTGTTGTTGATCCCAATACACAACATTACCAGTTTGATAATCATTAAGGTTCAATGATTGTAGTTCTTGTTGAAACTGATTCATTATGAAACCCTCCATTTATTAATGTAAATTCCGTCCAAATATTAAAGTTAATAAATTTTTGTAAATAAAGTAGAAACAAGACTATAGACTAAATGCGTACATCAACAAAATATGAACTTACACTAGGTGATGTACCTTGTTTTTTAGCCTATTTTCTTACTTTCTTTTTGGCAGACGGATTTACTATTGATAGAGGCGTTTAAAAATTGCTAATCCAACAGTTTAGTAGTTCATCACTTAATTTTCTTTCTAGTAACTCTTTAACTGAAGGAGCTGGCATAATTTTATACGTATTTAAAGTTTCTTGCTTATAATCTATCCAGTGAAACGCTAAATGAGATTCTTTAGATTTTGGTACGAAATCAATATGTAACTCTTCTGAATCTATCTCAAAAATATGATTGATTTCATGGTGAAGAACTTCTCGATCTTGCCATTGGTTTTCTATGACTCCTAAAAATTGTTTTATACTACAATTTACTCCGAGTTCTTCTTGTAGTTCTCTTATTAATGCATTCTCAGCTGATTCGCCAACTTCAACATGACCACCTGGTAGAAAATAATGATGACCAATATACTCAGCCACTAACATTTTTTTATCCTTAATCATAACAGCTCGTACAATATGATGAAATTTATTTTTCAATTGCTATTCCTCCCATTCATTTACTTTATATTTGATTAAAATAGTCATTTAATATTGGGATAATATAAATCATAGGTGTTTCATACGGATGAATTCTGTTAATAACTTCAAGTGCATCTTTTACAAGATCCCGTTTACACTTTATTTCAATTTTACATTCTTGCCCTTCACATATTTGACCAATTTCCCCGTTAAAAGGTGATGCACCTTCTAATGGTCTCCAGTATCCTTTCACAGAACTATAGGACAGACAATGATCATATTCTCCCGTTTTACAAGCACCAATTTTATTTAACTCATTCCTCAACATTTCAATGTATTCTTCAGGGATAAATACTTCTATTTTTACTTCAGTAAGTTGCATAATTCATTTCACACCTTTACTACATAATAATTAAACGAATAAACGATATACTTGCTCACCATCATAATCATGTCCCAATGATTGAAAACCATAACGTTCATATAGTTTCTTAGCAGAGATATTATCTTTATGTACTGTTAATCTAATTTCTTTACACGCCTTAAACGTATTTTTTATTAAATATATACTTTCTTGTAATGCCGCTTTTCCATAACCGTTACCTTGCTGCGATTGATCAATAATAAATCCGTTAATCCAATACATATCCGATGTCTCTCTTACGACAGCATGCATAATAAAACCAACTATAAGGTCACCATCGTATATAGCGAGTGGTATGTACTCTACATTGTCACCATCTGGTTTTATATATACTTTAGCAAGCGAAACTGCTACGGATGGAACAAATTCCAACTGATTTTCTTTAACTTGTAGTTTTAATGCTTCTTCCCAATTTTCTCTCGTAACAACCTTTAACTGGACATTCAATATTGTAAGCTCCCTTATATAGAGGATGTATGTTTATATTCAACGTAGCGAAATAATTCCCTTTTTCGCCAACGGCTTATAACATAATTTTTATAAAATCTTGAATAAATTTTTGTTCATCTATTTCTAATGCTATATGGGCTCCTTCAGATATAGAGCTAGGGCGAAAATCAGCAAATGTTTGTCCTTTCGTATCTCCGTATGTATCAACATTCACTGTACGATGTACAAATTCAAAAAAGCTTGGATTTACTAATCCACTTATAGCAACCACATCATGAAGCAATGGCCCTTTGATAGATGGATTAAGTTTTTGGTATGCAGAAAAATAGTAATCATACATTGGTTTCATTATCGTATGGAATGGATTCTTTGAATTAGCTGGAATATAGTCAAACACATTTGGTGTTAACACAGCTTTGTTTGTTACATTTAAAGGGAATATGAATAAATTCTTTGCTTGCTGAAAAACAATTTTACTTGCAATAGGATCTCCATACACATTTGCCTCTGCTAATGGCGTAACATTTCCTACTTCTAAAAAGACACCACCCATGAAATATATTCCTTTTACATTCAGCATTAAATCATTCCATAAATTAAAAGCAATCGCTAACGAGGTAGATCTTCCTACATCGACAATTGTTAAATCTTTTCCGTACTTTACAAGAATCGAGGCAATACTACCAAAATTGTATATCGGGATAGACAATACACTTTCTGGCACATGAATAGACCCTAATCCTTCTGGTCCGTGAATTTCAGGATAATATGTTGAAATTTCTTCTGTAAGTGGTTTTGTTGCACCGCTAATCACAGGAATGTCTTGTCTATTTGCTAACTGTAAAATATACGCTGCATTATGTGCAGCATGTATATGCTCAACATTTCCGTATCCGGTTATAATACCGACAATTTCAATTTCGGGATGCAGTAAACCATACATAATGGCAAATGAGTCATCAATACCTGGGTCTCCGAAAAACAATACTTTTTCCAAGAAATACTCTCCCTTCACAAAAACATAGAGTCATCAATAACTATGTATATGAAAAAAGCAAGTATATCTATGCGAATTTTAGTATGGATAATGTTTTACAAAATATTAAAAAGGAACTAGCGTATGCTAATTCCTTTCTTAAGTAACTATTCTCAAATTTAATTATTGTATCCTTCATAAATTGCATCATTTATTTAATTTTGTAATTTTTTATCATCAGGTACAGGTTTCCACCAATTTCCTGTAACAAATAACATAGTTAATAAATTATAACTATCACTAAAATAGCTTTCTCTCTTATTCTTCATCCAATCCCAACCGCTATTTACCCACTTTTGATTATTGCTACTCGTTATACTTGCAGCAATAAACGGTGAAACAAATACAGCAGTTGGATAACTACCAATATTGGATCCATTTAATTGATAACCATCCACAATTTTAGAAGGGTTTCCATTCGTTTTATTTTGAATCCATGAAGAGACTTTATCAGAAATGACTTTACTTCTTTTCTCGCCGTACATCGCATAGTCCATTACAATTCTCAATGGTACTCGACTAGCATTGTAATAATATGCATTTGTATATTCTGACTCATCTAAGAAGTCTTTAGGTGCGGGTTGTGGTGGGTTTTTTACAACGAAATCTGAAATAAGTCCTGTATTTGGAGAGTACTTATTACTAAATTGCGTATAAACATCGTACAAATTATTAATAACAGTAAGCCAAGTTTTATCACCTGTAAATTCATAAAATGCTCTAAGATGTGACATCATCCAATCAGATGGTCTCGTATCAAGTGAACTTTTAGAATCCCAATCTCCTAAATTTAGTCGGTTATTATTTGTAACATTACTAGCTTTAATACCTTTTGTAATCATGTCTTGTGCTTCTTTCAAATAATTAACTGTTCCATTAGATCCCCACTGCTTATGAGCAAGAAGAAGAGAATACGCAATATCTAAATCCCCATCAGTAGCAGAATCAAAATGACCTTGTGCTTTTTTACTATCTGCGACAACCCATCCCATTAAATTAGGATTTTGAGAACTTTTAAAAGTTCTTGCTGTTTTAAATAAACCGTCATAGATTTTTTGAGCATTAGAATCATAACCAGCCATTAATACTGTAATTATCATCCCATACCCTTGACCTTCTGAAGTTCCAAGTGGCTTAAACCCATCCGCATCACCCGTAATCTCTCCTTTTACGTAATAACCACCAGGTAAAGAAGATAAATCATTTTTCAAATATTTCTTTTTCCAATTATCGTAGTAACTTCTTACAGAAGCATTTAAACTTTCCTGTGTAACATGATTCGGTTTTATAACACCTGCATAATTAACTTGCTGGGGAAATGGTTTCATTTCCTTTGCAGCAGCTACTTGTTGATTAACTACGGGAATAGAATTTTGTATTGAATTGTCCGTTACACTTGCTGCGAAACTAGAATTAGAAAAACTAGCTATTCCGATTCCTACAATAGAAATACATGTGAAAATTTTTCTTTTTCCATTCATTATGTTGTCAGCTCCTTTTAAAATGCTTACTACATAAAATGTAACATACAATATTTAACTGAAATACAAAATATTATATTTATCAACATAAGAAAGAAACTATATAAAAAAGTATCATAAAATCATTATTGAATTACATTATACGGATTGATTATTTGCTAGATTCCTATGTTTTTCTTTTCTTAATACTGGTATATGAACAATCAAAATTCCAAGTATAGTAATCCCCCCACCAATTATTGAAACAAAAGTCGGTACTTCTCCTAACCATATCCAAGCAACGAAACATGCAGTTACTGGCGTTAAATATAGAGAACTTGTTGCTTCAGCAGCACCAGAATGAGATATGATATAAGCCAATGCGATATATGGAAGTACTGTTGGAAATAAACCTAAATATATAATACTCATATTCACTTCAAGAGGAGCTGCTAGTATTTCTGTATACATTCCCGGGAAGAAAATAAGCATACATACCGTACTAGATAAAATTGTATATATCGTAAATGGTAAGAAGCCGTACTTTTTTAAGTAAGAAGTTTGGAAAACAAAATATAAGCTTTCTGAAATCGCTGCTAATAGTATAAAAAATCCCCCACTATTTAATTGAATAGCATCTCCTTGGCTAAATGATATGAGAGCAATTCCTATAAAACTAATTCCCCCACCGATCCAACCGTTTAATTTCATTTTTTCGTTCAAAAAAATAGAAGCAAGAATTGCCGTTACTATAGGTGTGACGGAAACGATTAAACTTGCCGATCCAGCATTTACTGTTTTTTCACCATAGTTTAATGCTATGTGATAAAAAGTAAATCCTAACGCACCAAATATAAAAATTGCTGGGATATCCTTTAAATCCGGTATTCGTAACTTGTAAATAAAAGAAAACAATAGAAGTATAAATGAAGCGATTAATAAACGTAGTAAAGTTAGATGCTCAGGTGTATAAGATGCAAGCCCCATACGAATTGCCGGAAAAGCAGATCCCCATATAAGAATCGTAAAAGCGTGAGCACATATAATGCGTAAATCCCATTTTTTATTATGCATGTTGTTTCTCCCTCCCTAATAAACCAACCACTTTATAATTACCAATTATTTCTTCCCATCATATTTAATAGTTGATACAATGTCTTCAACCAGTTTTTTATCGTAAAAACCAACCACTTGGTATTTTTCAAGTGAGCGAAGGAGTTTTTTTGATGACCACTAGTAAAAAACTACCTAAGTATCAGCAGATAGTAGACTATATGAAAGAAAAAATTGAAAATGGAGAATGGCCAATTGGAAGTAAGATCCCTAGTCAAAGGCAGTTAGCGAAATTATTTCAAGTAAATCGCAGCACTGTAATAACTGCACTAGATGAACTTATGGCTGATGGATTGATTCAAGGGAAAATTGGAGCAGGAACAATTGTAACGAATAATACATGGTCATTATTAGCAACGAATCCACCACCTGATTGGAGTGAATATGTAAAGGCCGGTATTCATAAACCAAGCAAGTTAATGGTACGAGAAATAAATGAGGCAGAAGCAAATAACAAACTTATCCATCTTAGTAAAGGCGAACTTGCTCCTCATCTTTTTCCGTTAGAAACGATGCAGTCCATTATGAAAAAAGTAAGTGAGGAATTAGATTATTTTGGATATGAGGAACAAAAAGGGTTTTATCCGTTACGTAAAGCAATAAGTAAATACGTAAAA
This sequence comes from Bacillus cereus group sp. MYBK245-2, assembly GCF_051916145.1. NCBI lineage: Bacteria > Bacillati > Bacillota > Bacilli > Caryophanales > Bacillaceae > Bacillus > Bacillus cereus group sp. MYBK245-2. The sequence goes on from NZ_JBQAGB010000009.1 coordinate 103,599, forward strand.
TCATTCGGAATACATACGTCACCGAGTTCTATATTAATCGTCTCTGGTGCATTACAAGCATTGCAATTAATATCAATTGGTCTTTTGCATAGAGAATCAACTGTTTTACTTGAACAACCTTCTTACTTATATTCACTTCATGTATTTCAATCAGCAAATATAAATTTATCTGGTATAGCTATGGATCATCACGGTGTTTTACCTAACGAATTATTAAAACGCATTAAATATAGTAAAAAGAAAAACATTTTATATTCTATCCCTAGTTTTCAAAACCCAACAGGGATATTAATGTCTAAAGAGCGAAGAAAAGAAATAATAAAAATATGTGAAAAGGAACAGTTACCTATTATTGAAGATGATATTTATCGCGAGTTATGGATTGATGAACCACCTCCAGTCCCTTTAAAGTCGATAGATAAACATGGACATGTATTATATGTTGGTAGCCTATCTAAAACACTTAGCCCAGGACTTAGAATTGGATGGATTATTGGACCTGAACCAGTTATTGATAGATTGTCAGATATAAAAATGCAAACAGACTATGGATCGAGTTCATTATCTCAAAGGGTTGCTGCCGAATGGATAAATAAAGGTTTTTATGAGGAACATGTTGCAAACGTAAGAATTCAACTAAAAGAACGAAGACAAATCATGATACGGGCTTTAAATAAGTATTGTGCAGATGTTGCAACGTGGGATATTCCTAGTGGTGGATTTTTTATATGGCTAAAGGTAGTACCTAGCATTCCGATGAAGAAATTATTTTCAGAGGCTCTATCAAAAGGGGTTCTATTAAACCCAGGACGTATCTATGAAGAAGAATCAGATCAGTACATACGTTTATCGTATGGATATGCTTCCCCTGAACAAATCACTAACGGGATTAAATTGTTGAGTGAATTAATTCGTAAGCTAATGGCATAACAAAAACTCCTCTTTTTCTATGGAGGAGTTTTTGTATATCTTATTTACCACAATCTCATTTCCTGTCCCAATAAAATAAGTTCGTCATAAGGATCTCCGACAATGTTTAATACTTGAGCAAAAGCAGGCTCTGTTTTTAAACCTTTCTCTTTTAAGCGAATAATTTCTTCCCTTATATGTGGATGCTGCATTAATAACATGTGTTCTACTATCATATGTCTATACGCATTTTGGTTACGCACTGGCTTAGGCTGGGCAAATAATTCAAAATCAAAACCTTCAAATTTAAAATTCACCTTTATCGATTCGGTATTTTTAATTTTTTTCTTTTTTATTTTGAATCCTTCATAAGAACCATATAAAGATCTCATTTCTTGTTCAAAAACATCAAAGTTATGTACTTCCATTACTATATCTAAGTCAGATTGAAGCGTATCAATTCTTATAGGTATAGTCCCGCAAAGAACGGGATTATATAAAGCTAAATCCTCCATGATGTTTAGTTTATTCAAAACATCATAAACCTTTTGTTGCTTGTCATTCCCTGATTGTAAATATGTAATAGATGTAAACATGGAAGTCTCTCCTTCATTTCACGTAATACGTGACTCACTAAATTCAAGAAAATTTGTTCTAAGAGTACCTTTATTTCAATATATTAAGACGAATAAACGATATGTTTCAACTTTTCTCCTATACTGCAATACTATAGAAATAAAAAAGGAGGAATTATTATGAGTATTTTCAATGTTCTTTTGACCATCCACATTTTATTTGGAACAATATGTTTAATTACCGGTATTGTGGCGATGGTTGCTCAAAAGAAGAAAGGGAAACATACGGAATGGGGCGAAATATATCATGCATCCTATGTTGTTATTACCCTCACTGCAATTATATTATCCATTATAAACTGGGATAAAATCGCATATTTATTTTATGTAGCAATTTTCTCTTATGCTTTTGCGATTTATGGCTACCTTGCAAGAAAAAAACGCTGGAAAAATTGGATCCACCACCATATTAGAGGTATGTTAGGTTCTTATATAGGTGCGGTAACCGCACTTTTAGTAAACGTCGGTATTCATATTCCCATAATTAATTTACTGCCACCTATATGGTTTTGGTTTTTACCTACATTAATCGGTATTCCTCTCGTAGCCAGTGTATCAAAAAAATATAAAAAGCGTAGTTAAAATTCATTACATTTTCGTTACTTTCTGACTAAACTTATGAAAAATAATACCTAATGTCGTATTCTTTCGCGTTCGGTTCGTAAAACTAGCAAAAAAAGAATCCAATATGCTTATTGGATTCTTCTTCACGTCTTTTTCATATTTCATTTCAATGTCGGCTCTATGTATTCAATGATATTACCATCTGGATGACGAATTATCATTTTCATACCTGTGGGTACTTGTATTGGTTCAGTAATCATTACGCCGTTATAGTTTAAGATTAGTTCTTTTACTTCGTTGAGATCATCAATTACAATCGTTGCAGCAACATGATTCTTAATTGTTTCTTTTAATTCTTCAATTAAAAGTAAATTTGTAAATCTAATCACATGCGTTCCGTTCATTTGAAATTCGTGTGGTTTTTCTTGCTTTAATAGTATTTTGTAAAATTCTAGATGAGTTTGTAAGTCTGAAACATAGAGGCGTGGGACAACAGCTAATATATTCATCCTACTTACACTCCTTTTTAGTTTAACTAGATTAATTTAATTATATATTACTCGAAAACCTATATAAACTATTACGTTAAAAACAGTTTCTTTTAATTAAAACTTTAATAATGAATGTAAACGATCCGGATAATTCGTAAACATCCCGTCAACTCCCCATAATAGTAACTTTTTCATGTCTGCTTCATTATCTACAGTAAATGGATGAACTTCTAATCCTTGTTTCTTTATTTTCTTTACGTAAGCTGAATCAATATATTTATAGTTCATTCCAAGACCAATGCAATATGTTTTATACTTTTTTATCTCTAATTCAGTTAATTGAACTGCCTTCTTATAGGATAATAATTGCACCAGGGGTATATTAACATTTAAATTATGAATTTTTTGCAGACTTTCTTCACTAAATGATTGAATAATAACTTTATCCTGTATTTCATAGTGATTAATAATTTCTAATAACTTTTCTTCCATTTCTGGATATTCATCAGGTGATTTTGTTTCAATATAATAGTTCGCGTCATGCCCAAACACTTCAATTACTTCTTCGAGTGTTGGAACTTTAGCATTTTCATATTCTTTCTTTGCTAAATTTGGATACTTTTTATTGTAAGTAGAGCCTGCATTTAGTTGCTTTATTTCTTCTAATGTATGTTCCTTGACTAGTCCTGTACCATTTGTAGTACGATTTAATGTTTCATCATGCATAGCTACTAAATATCCGTCTTTTGTCATTTGGAGATCTATTTCTATATAATCTCCTTTTAATTGTTGTCCTAATGTATAAGCTGCTATTGTATGTTCTGGTGCATACGCAGAAGCTCCTCTATGTGCAATGTTTTTTATATGAGTTGATTGATTAATAGCTTTCGTGTACTTACGTTCATTTACTTTATGAAAAACAAAAGTACCTATTACTATAAAGATGCAAAGTATTGTAACGATATATATCTTTTTCATAATGATTTATTAACTCCTACATGAAAGCAATTTGGCTTGAATAATTTATTCAAATAAATGTCGATTTTCAAATACAGTCATTTGTCCAACAGATTGAAAACCGGCCTTTTTATAAATATTAATCCCATCAGGTGAAGCTTGTAATACGCATTGAGCAACGTTTAATGCCTTTGCTTCTTGTAGCAAGTAATGAAACATAGTAGAACCAAATCCTTTTCCTCTCATTTCTTCTTTCGTTGCTATATCATAAATACCAATACTATCTTTTGTACATACTAATGAACCAACCGATATGACTTCATCTTTATAAAGTCCTAAGTATAGGTTCATATTCCCACTATTCCATAAGTCGAAAGAAGCAGTTTGATTGTAGAATGCTTGTACATGTATACCTTCCTCTGATGACCCAAACAAATTAGCTAACGTTTCTCCAAACTTTTTAATTTGTTCTGGTGAAGATGCTTTTTGTATTGTAAAACCTTCTGGCATGTTTATTGTCGGATGAATTGTATTTAATTCTGCGACCATTGCAATATTTTGTTCTGCTTCTTTTAAGTCCAGTTTTATTAATTCGCTTTTTATAGTCTGCTCGTACCTATCATCCCAAAACCAAACACTCATTGGAAATTTCTTTTGATTATAGTTGTTTACCTCTTTATATAATTTCTCGATCCCTTCTGTTACATTATTGTTTAGTAAAGTAATGATATTAAATGTATCTGCAGGTAAACCACAGTCGACAGCAATGTAATCCTTCGTTTCTTTCACATTCATTCCCTGTGCCTGCCGCGCAATATATGAAGTTTTATATGTAAAATTATCTATTAGTAACTGTTTAAAATTCATCCATTTTGCTCCTTTTATAAAATTTGTATTCGAATACTTCAGTATTAAATATAACATATAAGAAATGTACCTATTTCTATAAAAATACCTCTTTACATTACTCTTTGCGCCCTTAAAGAATAAAAAATGATATAACGTTGTCGGAATGAAAAAAGTGGTATATAATAAATATTATCATTACTAGTAATTATTTTAGGTATTCCTAGAATAAAGGAGCGATACATATGAAAATTACTATTTATTTCGGAAGTCATGAAGATCAAGATGTTCGTACAATGGACTGTCATTTAGATGTAGAAGATACAGAAGAGATTGTTTCTGTATCATAATATAAATTGTGGGGATGAACCCTCTTCCCCACAGCGTTTAAGGCACCTTTTGCAGGTGTCTTTTTTGTTGTTTTTTTCGTCAAAAACCCTTTACTTTATAGCGTTTTAATAGTAAAATATAAATATACGAACAAACGTTCTTTTTATTTTAATTGTACATGAAGGGATGATTTTTACAATGGCTCAAGCAAAGCGCAGAGGAAGAAAAAAGCAAACACCTATCATTTCAAATACAGGCTTTATCGGCTCTGTCTTTATTGATACATTGGAGTTACAAAAGAAATCCTATTATTTCGCTCGTAAAAAACTTCAAATTGTTCATCACGTATTAGATGGTCTCTCTGGGGCAACAAGTTCTCTATTTAAGGAACATAACATTTCAGCATATATGTCATGTGTATATTTACATAAACAAAAGAAAATCGGCTTTGTTCTTTCAACGAAACCATTTGAACAAAGTGACGGTGTTGCTTATTTTGTAAATTATTTAATCGAAAAGAATTTTTACGGTAATCATGACGAAGACGTAGAATATCAAGAAGTATTTAATACAGGTTTTATCGGTGTAGTATTCGCCGATTTATATAGTATAGATCGCTTTAATTTCGAGTTTGAAATGGGTATGTTAACGAAATTAATGAAAGATATGATTATTCCAGTTAAAGAACTCTTTTTACGACACAATGTACCAGCATACATTTCCACTTCTCATCTAGAGGAACAAAACAAATTAGGTTTCGTTCTATCTGTAAAACCATATGATGAACGTGCAGAAGCAGATTTATATTTTGAGGCGTATTTAAAAGAACGCGGGTTATTTATTGGTGATGAAGAAGATGATATTGATAAGATTGTTATTAGAAAAACAGCTGAATTACGATAGACAAGCGCAGGATGATGATCCTGCGCTTTTTCGATATTATTTAATTACGTTCAACACTATACCCTTTTGAATGAATTTCTAAATTCAATTTATTTGAGTAAGCCTGATTCAAAATAAGAAATACGATCCCTCCTCCAATTGGAAGCGTGTAGGCTGGAATATGATTTAATAATAGACCTGATAATACCAGTGCTATCGGCTGCATCATTTTACCTACGCTTAATCCAATACTAAGCACTCTGCCCCTATATTCATCTGGAATCTCTCTTTGCATAAAATAAATTAAAGGGATATCGATTAATGCTATCATTAGCCCTAAAAAGAACATAATAGCGCAATACATAGTAACAAATACAATATTATTAACTTCAATACTTTTGAATAGGACTGGGGCACCTGAAACTATCATAAAAATTGCCAACATAAAACTTATTTTTTTCAATAGATAGGAATAAGAAAAACGATTCGTTATCTTTTTCACTAACATTGCACCAACTATCATACCTATCGGGAAAGTCCCTTGAATCATACCAAATTGTTTAGAGCTAAGATTGAGAACTGTATTAATAATGTATGGCAATGGAACAGTTACAGCAAACCCTAAGAAGAAATTAAGTGAAATTAAAATACAAAACGTATTTTTTAAGCTTTCCCGCTCCATTAAGTAAGAGTATCCCTCCTTTATATCTTTAATAAATTTAATTTCTCTAATTGAACATTCCTCATTTATGTATTGCTCACACAATTTAAAGTTTATAAACAATATGGATATAGCCGAAAGGATAAATGAAATACCGTTAATAATTATAAAAGTTTTCATATCAAAGACTGCAAAAACAATGCCTCCTAACATAGGTCCTAGAATTAAAGATATAGAGTCGATAATTTTACTTATAGAGTTAAGACTCATTAGTCTCTCTTTAGAGACGATATTTGGTTTTGCAGCCTCTAACCCTATTCCAAAAAATGTTGTAAATACTGTCATAAGAAAGGTAGTAGTATAAACGATGAATAAGTTTAAACCATAATAGCTGCTTAATATATAAACAGTTATTAATAAGCATCCGCTTAGTACGTCCATACAAACGACGAGTTTCTTTTTATCAACCTTATCAGCAATTACACCGGCAAATGGATTCATAACAATCATTGGAATTGTTCCTAATATGAGCGTAATCGCGAAATTTAACGCTGATCCAGTTATTTGTAAAACATACAATCCTAATGCAAAACTATAAATAGAGCTACCGAATAGTGATACTGTTTTTGCAATTGAATATAAACAAATATTTCTTAGCTCTTGGTTTCTTTTTTTATTTTCCATATGTAATCGTAAACTTGCCATAACTTTTCCCCCTGCCTAATTTTGTGTTACGTACATTGTAAGTTCTCGGGTCAACCCAATCGCAATATGTACGATTTGAAAAGTTTGAAGGGAAAATAAATAAAAGATGGGGTTAACCCCATCTTTTTCCGAAAAATGAATATGTATAAATTTCTTCACCTTGAACAAAGAAAGCCTCGTACTTTCCGCCTCGTTTCAAATAATTTGAAGTACTTTCATCAATGGATTGAAACTGTAGATTTTGGAGTTCTTTCTTTATTTTTGAAAGTGTAAAATTTGCTCGAAAGTTATTTGTAATTTGGCTATTTAAGCTGAAATTTTTAAATAAAATAAATAAACTTAATAAATAACAATCAGATTTAAAAAGTGGGTTTAATTCGTGAAGTAAAAAATCCTCATGTTCAAAACTATAATTGCTCGTACCAGAGTGATCAATTACAATATCTACTGACCGATTTTGAATAGGGATGTTCAAAAAATCCGCACAGATAAAGAGAATATTTCTTCTCGGATTTTTTCTCGCTAATACGTCTTTTAAAAATAAAAGTTTATTGAAATCTCTATCTACTGCGATGTATAGGCAATCTTCGGGTAGTTCTTCATAAATGCTCCTCAAAAAGAATCCAAGTCCTGATCCTATATCTAGTATTAATTTGTTATTTAAATCTAAATGTATTAGTTTCTTTTTCGCCCATTCCCCTTCTCTATGCATATTTTCCAAATATGCATTATCAGTTTCATGAATATAATCCGAAATAATATTTTCAAGTGACGTTTGCTCATTTGCTTTAAATAATTTACCAGCAGATATAATTCCTGAAGTAATAATGTATTCTTCTCCACAATTACAAATTAACTTTCCTTCAATAATTTGATTGTTATTAATAATTCCATCTTGAAGAATTAATTTTTTGCTACACTTAGAACATGTCAGTAAATGTTGTATACTTAAATCTATCCCTATAATTGAATTAGAAGTTTCATTTGTTAATAATAAATCATGTAACACTCTCTTTAATTTATCCCGTTTCTTCTCCAAAAGTTCTATTTCCTGTTCCATCTTGTCATATTTCAGTTTAAATAAAGATTGGTAAAAAGTATCTTTTTCATAATTCATAGATTTCGCTAAATTTTTATAAAAAAATAGCTCTTTAATTTCATTCAAGCTAAACCCTAGGTCTTTGTAATGTAAAATAAGTTCTAAATCTGTTTGACAATACTCATCAAAAAAATAGTGTCCCCCCTTTTTTTCAGGAATAATGAGACTGAGATCCATATAATGTCTAATTGTATCAATACTTAAGTTATTTACTTCTCCAAACTTACCGATTTTCATATTATCCCTACCATTTAAATATTTTTTTATATAGATTTCTATTTTTATCTTTAAAAATCCTTTCACCTTTTTCATTAACATTATTTACGGATTATATTGGTGTGCCTAATAATGTTTGAAAGTAAAACAAAACCGATTACTTTTTTTAAAAGATACATTGTATAGTGCAGATGTACGAATGGCTCGTGGAGAATATTATATATTCTGTCGAGAAGTATAGAGGGCTTGAATTAATATGATTCTCTGTGTTGGCTAAGCAAAATAAACAGACTAATTAGCACTAGTATCTAGGATTTATTTTGGGCTAGTACCACCAGTAATTTAATATTTTGAAGTATCCCCAAAACGATAAGAATGACCTTCTTTCTATAAATGACACAAATTTTTCGTTCTGGGGTACTATAAATTTTTAGTTTTATAACAATGTGGCGATACCCTTATCTGAAATCGAGTTTTATAAGGTACTTTTAATCAACTTTTATTCCAAAACTATATATAATTTAATCACTATCGGTACTAATGTCGGATCTTAGGTTAGAAAATAACTGGTAGACTTGCAAGGGAACGAATTTTACTATGGTTATAAATCAATTGATCTGCTTCGATTGCTAGGCGGAGATTAGGTAGCCTCTTTAACAAAGTGTCTAATGCAATTTGTCCTTCTAAACGCGCCAATGGAGCTCCCAAACATTGATGTATACCAGCCCCAAAGGCTAAATGGTTATTCTCCTCCCGTGAAATATTCAATTCCTCTGGATAAGGAAATATGTTCGGATCAATATTTGCAGCAGTCAGGGAGAGTAGAACCAATTCACCTTTACGTATTCTATTTCCATGTATTTTCACATCTTCACTAGCAAAACGGCTACTAAACATAATTGGGCCAGCATAGCGTAAAAGTTCGTCGACAGCGGAAGCCAGCAGAGAAGGATCTTGCCTTAGTAAATTCATTTGTTCAGGGTGTTGAAGTAACGCTAGTACACCATTACTAATTAGATTAACTGTCGTTTCATGTCCAGCGATAATAAGCAGCCAGATTGTCGAAAGAAGCTCGTTCTTACTCAACTTGTCTTCTTGCTCTTTTGCTTGAACTAGCGCGCTTATCAAATCATCACTAGGATTTAGGTGTTTTTCGTTAAACAATACTTCAATATAATTAATAAACTTTTCAAGTGTTGCTGTCACTGCAGTCCCTTGACCAGGATCCACTGAGGCCTTCATCAGTTCTTGTGTCCATGCGCGAAACTGATTTCGATCAGTGACGGGAATCCCAAGCATCTCTGAAATGACAATAATGGGTAGTGGGTAAGCAAAGTCTGCAATAATTTCCATCTTTCTTTGTTCCTGTACAACATCCAACAATTCGTCGGCAATTTGCTGAATACGAGGACGAAGGTCTTCAATCATACGTGGTGTGAAGGATTTAGAGACTAGCCGACGTAGGCGAGTATGATCAGGAGGATCTACCGTAAGCATATTCGGCATATTCATAAGCCATTCAAATAGTTTACTCACTGCTGTATTCTCCTCAATGGGATTCTGCTTATAATGAGGCGGTGTGAATTTTCGTAAATCTTTGATAAAACGGGAATCCTTTAAAATAGCAACCACATCATCATAGTGAAATACAACCCATGCCCCTCCCATTCCATAAAAGTCATCAATGTGAAAGAAACGCTCTTTTTGCTCCATAAGGTTTTTATAGAACATAATGGGATTACGCATAGTTTCCGGCGAGTTCAAATCGTTAAAAGTTAGTTTTTTCATTAATTTCCTCCCTATCAGTATAACTATTGAATGACCTAACATTAATCCTACTCTTTACCGTACTATTCTATGCCCCTTCATGTTACAAAAATGATATATCTAATATATAGAACGCTTCTGTTGCAATATTTCTCAAGAAATTAATATACTAAAGATATATGACTAAATATTATGCAGATATTAGGAATCGCCACACATCGTTAGCAAGCTAAGATTTTGAAGTAACTCCACAAAAAAAGTTCCGGAACTCAAAACTCTACTATTTAAAATATTTACATTCTCCCTTATTATAGCAACGTTGGTACTAATCCAAGTTGACAGACATATGATGCGATTCCTATGATAAACCTCAATTTGGTGAACAAATATGATTGCGGATACAAAGATTTAAACTAACCACAATTGCCATCAACTTAAGAAATTGGTAACTCCCCAAAACGAAGAACATGAGTTGAGTTCTCATAAATAACTATAAAACAATAAAATTTTCGTTTTGGGGGCACTTCAAAATGTTAAGTTGATGGGCATGTGGTGCTACCCCATGTAGCGTCTGCAATGGAATACTAGAGGTTGTCCTATTTATTAAAAAATTTTAAAATGCGATCATTTATATATTGAGGATTCTCCATAGACATTAAATGGCCTACATCTTTCACCAATTCTACAGTTAAATTGGGTGATGAATTTTCAGCACATTTGAAAGCTTCTATTGGATTATACATTACTTCATTCTCTCCTAACATTAACAGCATTGGCGTTTGAATTTTGGCCAACTCTTGATTTTTAAAAATATATGGAAATCCTTGTTCTGTTGGAGTTTCATTTTTCACAGAATTATTCCGCATCATTCCTGCTATCAATTGTTCTTGAATAAAAGGATGAATAGTGTATCGCTTATTAAAAATCCAATCTAAAAATTTCTCGACCCCTTCCCTACTATTCATCATTCCTGAAGCATAGGAAAAAAACAAAGGATGAAAAGGAATATACGTTGCTGCAGGACTCATTATTACAGCCTTATTTACCATCTCTGGAAAAAATGTCAAGAAATTAACGGTATGCAAAGCACCATATGACAATCCTACAATATTCGTACTACTAATTTCTAATGTATGTAATACTTCTTTTAACCATAGTGCGTAACTTAAACGATTTGTAAAGTCTTTTTTAGGAATACTTTTATTTTTATCTCCTAAAATATCAACACACATAATTCTGAATTGTTTACTCCATTGTAAAATATTTGAATACCACATTGTCGAACTCATTTTTGCCCCATGGAGTAATACGAGAGGTTGTGCTAATTTATTACCACTTTCAATAATATGAGTCTTTCCTTGCGATGTTTGTACAAAGTAAGATGAAAAATTAGTTGGCCATAATTTTAGACTTTTCTCATAAGATTGTAGATAGTTAGTTTCTTGATATTTTTGTTCTAAATTCTTCATTTTTGTTCCCTCCATATAACTCATTTTTATAGTTCACTTTTAAAGTCACAGTAGTTTTGCTTTACCTAACACCCATTTTAAATTTAAAGGTTTCAATTTTATCGACTGCCTTGTTATATTCTCTATCGCTTTTTTAATATTTTCCGATTCTATAGCTGTTTTTTGTATAAATATCATTTGATAACACCTGCATTGCTGTATTACTTAATATTTCTGGAGTAAGCAAATTATAATTTAGCTGGACTCCGGCTTCTAATTCTTCTATTTATTCTTTGAGCAACTATAGGCTGACCTCCCATAACTGGAATAACTAGCATGGGAACACCAAAATATAAGTTTTCACTGGAACTATTCATTCCTCCACGTGTAATAAATAGATCAGTATGTTGGAGAATATCTAATTGAGGAACGTAATTATATAACTTAAAATTAGAAGGATTATTTTCTAATTTCTAATTGACTAACATCATTTTGTTCCCCTACAACTAATATGACAGTAACCAGGATACCTCAAAATGTTGCAAAACATGTTTGATAAAAGTTGGGTTGCTGGTTAAATACTGTTCCCATAGAAATAAAAATTAACTTTTCCCTTCTCCTGTTCTAAGGAAAAAGAATCTCCATCTTTACGCTGTGCAATAGAAGGCCCGACAAATATATAAGAATCATCAAATTCTTCTACATTCCCTAAAAATCAAATAACTATTCCTTTATTGCTAGTGTCGATTTTGTACGGATATTTGAAGTGAAAATAAAAGTTTCCTCTTTGAATAAATTTTTACTAAATCCCCCTTCTACCCAAGAGTTTTTTTCTTTCATTTTAATAAAATCACTTGTACTATTAAATGGAAGAAACAATTAAGAAACAAAGTTGATATAAAAAATCACGTAATACCCTCTCTCTATTTCTCTCATGTATAATAAAAAAACACTAAGAGTAGCAAGGGCTGAATTATGCGCAGATATTAATATTTTTAATCTATTCATCATCAATATAATGAAGGTAAAAGTATTGATTTGAGAATATACACACAAAGATTACATTTAAGAAAGATGGAAGAACCCAATTCATTAAATTTATCACTTTAGCCAAAAAGACTCCTTCCTCAAGGAACGCGAAGTAAGTAGGTGGGATATGAATGTCAGTTGGCATAGCCCAACATGTTTGCTATCATTTACTTGTACAGATTGCTCTTTAAAAACCGAAGATATGAGGTTGGTTGCAGAAAAACGTTGCAACCGTAAAATCTTCAACGTTCTATCACCCCACGCTGGTCGAAGTTGCGAAAACTCAGCTAAAGCAGGAGTGTGGTAAGTCGTTCTTTAGAATTGTGCCCTTGGTTTAACAAATGATTTTTTGTAAATAATATGTTTGTTAAAAAATTTATTAAGGGGGACTTGTATGCCACAGGATCGAAAAGCAGAAGTTCAAAAACATGCATATGAAAGAAAAGAGATTATGCCAGATAATTCACAATCTCTACCGCGTCACATGCAAAAAGAGCTACCTCACGAATTTTCTGTAAATCCTCTGTTTGCCCGCGAAGGAGAATCCGTCGTTCCGCGTTTTCATATATCTGATGAAGGTATGTTACCAGAAACAGCGTATCAAATCGTCCATGATGAAATTACTCTTGATGGCAACGCCCGCCTAAATCTTGCAACATTCGTTAGCACATGGATGGAGCCTGCCGCAGAGCAACTATATGCAAAATCATTCGACAAGAACATGATTGATAAGGACGAATATCCACAGACAGCTGAAATTGAGGAGCGGTGTGTCCGTATCTTAGCCAACCTCTGGCATTCGCCAAGCCCCCTTACGACTATGGGCGTTTCAACAACTGGATCGTCAGAAGCATGTATGCTCGGTGGGCTTGCTTTAAAGCGACGCTGGCAAAATGCACGTAAAAGTGAAGGGAAGCCGTTGGATCGTCCCAATATTGTGTTTAGTTCGGCTGTTCAGGTCGTTTGGGAAAAATTCGCGAACTATTGGGAGGTTGAACCACGCTATGTGAAGGTTAGCCCAGAACATCCCCAATTGGATCCTCAGGGGGTTCTCGCAGCCGTGGATGAAAATACGATTGGTGTGGTACCGATTCTCGGTGAAACTTATACCGGTCTTTATGAACCGGTTGCCGAAATTGCAAAAGCGTTAGATGATTTACAGGCGAGAACGGGTCTTGACATTCCCATGCATGTAGATGCAGCTTCAGGAGGATTTATAGCACCGTTTCTTCAACCAGATTTAGTCTGGGATTTTCAATTACCGAGAGTGAAGTCCATCAATGTATCCGGACATAAATATGGATTAGTCTATCCTGGATTGGGTTGGATAATTTGGCGGGAAGCTGAAGATCTCCCTGAGGATCTAATCTTCCGTGTCTCCTATTTAGGTGGGAACATGCCAACCTTTGCCCTGAATTTCTCTCGTCCTGGCGCACAAGTGCTCCTACAATATTACAATTACCTACGTTTGGGGAAAAGTGGGTACTATGATGTACAAAGGGCTTCCCAGAAAGTCGCTCTTTTTCTTAGCAAAGCCATTCAGAAGATGGACCCATTCGAACTTTTGTCCGATGGCTCGGATATTCCGGTTTTCGCTTGGCGACTAAAAGAAGGTTACACATCAAATTGGAATCTTTATGATTTATCTCGACAATTACGTGTGTTCGGTTGGCAAGTACCCGCCTATCCATTGCCTCCAGATATGGAATCTGTGACAATTATGCGCGTTGTGGTTCGAAATGGATTTTCCATGGATCTCGCACATTTATTTTTGCGAAACCTCAAACAGACCGTTGCCTTTCTGGATTCCCTGGACGGGCCTATGCCGCATGATACGAAATGTAATAATGGGTTTCATCACTAAATGAAAAAAGCCTAATTTCTTCATATTAAATTGAGAAGTTAGGCTTTTTAGTTATTTCATTTTTTTATTGAATTCATTAACTGGAAGAAGTATTCAGGTTTATGAGTCTTATTTAGGTTATACCATGAATGTAATGTATCTGGTGTAAATACATCTATTTTTTTCAGTACCTCCATTGCAAATTCCAGAGGAGCTATTCCTGATGCAGTAACTAAATTCGCATCAGATACCGCAGATCCCAACTCATAGAACTTTTCTCCTTTATAGTTAGGACATACCATTTTAGTATATTCTAAGTTATTACTTGTATGCTTTCTAGTATCCAAGTATCCCATATTCGCGAGGGCATCAGTTGCACCACAAATTGCAGCAACAATAGTGCCAAGCTTTAAAGCTTGGCCAATTCTTTCTAAGATAGGTTGATGAATTTCTTCACCCCAAGTAGTCCCTCCTGGTAAAATTAAAAGATCTTTACTCTCAAGAGTTACATTCATCAAGGGAAATATCTGGTTTTATGCTCAGCCCTCCCATAGTAGTAATCATTTCTTTATTAGCTCCTACTGTAATTACTTTTAAAGGTGCTAAATCTTTTTTGAAATATCTTCCTGAGTTTAGTTCAGCAATTAAATATCCATATTCCCAGTCCGACATTGTATTAAATACATATAAAAAAACTTTTTTTGTTTGCATCCAATAACACTCCAATCACAATTGATATAGCTATTATAATATAACTTCCCTGACAGTTAACGTCAGGGAAGTTATCATACTTGATGAAATTTTATTAATTCAGACAGAACTTCAATAATTCTCTTCTTAAGACTTATTGGCTCAATAACTTTAATAGATTTATTGTACGGTAAAAGTAAATAAGGTACATATTTATGTATCATATCTTTTTCAAGAAGAAAAACTGCTTGATTTGAAGTCCGTTCTTGTAAATAATGTCCTAAAAACCAATGTTGGCAAATATCAGCCAATACATTTTTATCCCCATTAATAACCAAAGAAATAATACTTTCCTTATCTTCTATAGTTGGAAGAAGACTTTTTATAAAAAAGTCACTTGCTGAAAAATTGTCTGGCCGGTTAAACTTATTTTCGGTTTGTATTAAACTTTCAATTCGATCTACTCTAAAACTACGGATATCATTCCTAAGATGACAAAATCCAATTACATACCATTTATTATTCCAATAGATAATTCTGTATGGATCGACCGATCTATAATTTAATTGCTTTTCGCCACTTTTATGGTAAAGAATTTTTACTGAACCCCCGTTAGCTACGGCCTGCTCCAACTCCTTCAAAAAAGTTTCTATAGAGTGTGAACTTAATCGACTTATTACTTCAAGACTAGTTAAATGTTGGTTTATCTTTATTTCCTGCTCTTGATTTGAGTATTTACTTAGTTTTGAAATGGCCCTATTTAATGCTTCACCTCCATAATACCCGGCTTCTTCTGCAAAAACAGCAGCATGAAATAGTGAAGTTTGCTCCTCAAAATCAAAAAAAAGAGGAGCCTCAATAAAATTGTTCAATAAAGTGTATCCGCCGTTATGTCCTGGTTCTGAAATTATAGGTACGCCACTAGTTGAAATTGTATCAATATAACGATACACAGTCCTTATATTTATCTCTAACTTTTCTGAAATTTGTTTTGCAGTAATTTTTTCACCTGAACGAAGCATCCATAGAATTGCTAGCATATTGTCAATTTTAGGCATATAATTTCACCTCTATATGAAACTTATTTTCTATTATATATTTCCGATCTTTGGTATAACTCATCAACTGTTCCTTTCCGATAGCTTTCTATATAATAAGGCCTAGACACATTTGTAATTTCATAAGTTTTTTATTTACAGTCATATCTCCCTCATTATAAAGCTTTACTGCATAATTCATTCCTGCATGATTTTTATGGTACTTCTTTGACCGCCCTTTCAACTTTCCTTCTTTCTTAGCTAGTTCAATTCCTTCACGCTATCGCATACGGATAAAATCACGTTCTAATCGGTTTACACCCGCCATAACAGTAATTAAGAATTGGATGTAGGGATTATCTTCTGATAAATCTAGCCATGTATCTTTTAAGGATATTAAATTTGCCTTTTTACTCCGTATGTTATCGATTAATTCAAATAAATCTTTTGTACTACGAGTAATTTGAGTTAAGTCCGTAACATAAATGATGTCACCTTCTTGTATACCATGCAACATTTTTGGAGGTTTTTTACAATATTTCGTTTCTCTGGGGACTTTTCCTTCAAATTAATATCTATTCCGATTTCGTTCAGTTGCTGAAATGGCCTTGAAGAATTCCGGTTAATTGAACTGACACGTATAATAGTATAAATGGTACTACAAGCGTAACTAGTTTCTTTACTTTCATATTAACCTTTCCCCTTAAAACTAAAGAGATTTATACCTATGCATATAAAAAGAGACATCTTTTATATGATATTGGTTAAATTTGGATGAACATTATTTTATATTGAAAAAATAAATACGTCAAAATTATTTTAGAGAAATTATAAAAATCATATTATATATAGATTAGCAAGCTAATGAAAAAATGCCCTCCTAAAAACGAAAAACGTGTTTCTATCTGAGAATTTATAAAAAAGGATGACGTTTTTATTTCTATTTGTATGTGTAATAAATTACACCTATTTCCTTGAGAATTTTAAAGATTCTCATTCCCAATACCTTACGAGTTATTGCTACAGATCTTGGTTTTGTACACAAAATCTATAGAAAGCAAGAAAAAGATTTTATATCTTTTTATGTTTAGAGGCGTTAAAAAATCACTACACCTCCTTCATATACGTGTAATATACAGGGATTTATAACTGGATATAGAACATAAAAAAGAGATGTTTATATTATTAATAAAATGATATACATAAGTGGAGGGTTAGAAAATGAAAATTGCAATAGTCTGTTTTGATAACTTTACCGATATAGATGTTTTTCTACCATGGGATTTATTAAATCGTGTACGTTTAGTCGGTGGTATTTCCGATTGGGATGTCCAGCTTTTAGGGACAGAACAATCTCATATATCTATGTCTGGCTTGCGTATTCCCATGACAGGAAGCATATCTAATATCCCTTTTGCCGATGCTGTAATATTTGCTAGCGGTAAAGGTGTAAAGGATTTATATAAAAATCAACAATATATTAATAGCATTCATGTAGATCCTCAAAGACAATTAATAGGATCTATGTGTTCTGGTTCACTACTATTAGGAGCTAAAAAATTGCTAACTGGCAAAAAAGCAACTACATATCCATCCGCAGTAGAACAGCTTAAAGAATTTGGCGTAGAGGTTATTGAAAAAAGTTTCGTAAACGAAGGAAATATATCGACTGCTGCAGGTTGTTTCGCTGCTCAAGAGCTCTCAGCTTGGATTATAAGGACCCTGCTTAATGAAGAAATGGTTGATATTGTACTAGAAACTGTTCAGCCAGTAGGAAAAGGTTTATATTTTTAAATAAGTCGAGTGATTGGTTAGTCCTGGAAACAATAAAATGAATTCTTTTGCTTAATATAGACATGGTGTGTCCCCATTTTAAAATAAAAAAACCCGCGAATCATTCACGGGTTTTCTTCTTAATAACTAATTGCTATTGTACCTTCACCTGCATGTACCGCAAATGAAATTGGTAATGGATATAGTTTGAAATCCATTTCAGGGAATGCTTGTCTAATATCTGCAATCCATTCTTCAGCTCCAGGTTTATCGTTAGCATGGAACATGTGAAGTACTTTTGGTAATTCTTTTTCAAGTTCATTTTTAATGTATTCTCGACATTTTTGGATTTTGCGAACTTTCTTTTCAAGTAAAAGCTCGCCACCTTTTACTTCTAATATTAAGTTAACACTTAATAAACTCCCAAGTAAAAATTGAACTCCCTTTACACGTCCACTTGCGTAAAGACCCTTTAAACTTTTCGGGAATACGTGGAAAGGTCTTCTTTTTTCATCTACTAATGTTTTGTGTATATCTTGTAAAGTCATACCATCATTGTATAACGATTTCGCTTTTCTAATTAGTTCATCCATTGGATAACTTGTTGTTTCGCTATCTAATACCGTTAATGGGAAACCTGCCATTTCTGCAGCTAACTTCATGTTTTGATAGGTTCCACTTACTTTTCCGCTAATAGCAACTGCAAATCCCTCTTCATATTCTTCTTTGCATTTCGAAAATAACTCTACCATTTCCCCTATGTTAGGTTGTGATGTAGTGACAGTTTTACCTTCGTTTAAAGCATTATAAACGCGCTCGCGCACACCTTCTTCACAATCTTTATACGACACACCATCAATAATAACTTCAATTGGGATAACAAAGTTATCTCCTTCTGTTGTAAAACTCGCAGTTGTACTATCAGTAATCCAAGCAACACGCTTCATGTTGTTCCTCCCTTAATTCAATTCCTCTTTTCTAATTTTTCTATATATTTATGTTATGAAAAGAGAATATCCCTGTAATAGTAACAGGACTTTATTGTTTTGGCTATAGTAGATAGATGATAAATGTGAATATTTCTTGTCTTTTTCACAAATTAAAAAGAAAATCAAGAAATTTGCTCGATTTTCTTTTTCTCATACATTATTTAAAAGTTTCATTATCTAAAATCACGACATAATCATTCGTCAACCGACCTGCTTCTTTCGTATAACTAACAAGTCTTTGTATGTTATCACAGCTAAGTTTTGCACCCCATACAAGTAATGGTACACCAATAAAGTCAATATGAAACCTTCTAGAAAACAGACCACCAAAAGTCATTGGTAAAGGTACTGTTGGTGATGTATTAGAAAAAATAATCTTTTCATGACTTTGATAATGTTTTTGCAATATCTCTCCTAAATGCTTCATTGCAGGTACAACGACTTTAGATGCCCCGCACCCAATTGTATATACAGGATTACCATTTTCATCTATTCCATGAAAAATAATTTTCCCCATATCTTCGGTTTTCAATTTATTAAAGTAATCTACATTTAATATTTCTTCTTTCGTTAACTTACGGTCAGTTGGCAATTTATTTAAATGATAAGCTGCAGCGAGTGCAGTTGAATGTGTTCCGCCGAAATCAGTGTAAATGAATATCATATGATCATCCCTTGTTATAAAAGTTCAATGTTATTTAGTATTACCGTTCACAGCATTGTTAAACAAGGGATAAATGTATTTACACTTTTTGTATTAACTCATTATATTTTTTCCAGATATAATATCGTCTACTTATTACCGTACCTAATGTAATACATAAAAAGGCATTCGTTACAACCATTAATGTGGAATGTGTACTACCTGAAAACATACTTTGCTTAATTCCAATTTTCGCACCTAAAATAACAAGAAGAATCATTGTGCTTAACCAATTTCCTTTTCGTAATACATGACCCGTTTCACTATCTAATCGAAATGTTAAAACTTTTCCGCGTATAATGCCAAAACCTAAGCCAATTCCAAGCATTGCAACAAATAATAGTCCTTGCAGCAAAGTTATTTGTCCCATATGAATAATGGACTGGATTGTTACAAAGCCCAACAAAACTGGAACAAGCCAAATGCGATTTATTTTGACTTTTCGCTCTTTCCCTTGCATCAAAACAATAATAAGAATAACAAGTACAATATCCATTTAAAGTCCTCCTATATAGTTGTTTGCCTTTAAAAATTATATTCTCTTCTTTTCATTTCATAATTGAAATACGATAGCTACTTTTAATTGTATGATGTGGAATGTGATTTCCCATCAGTCTGAAGCATTATTTTAAAAAATAAAAAGACGTACGAGTAACGAGTACGTCTTCAATAATTTTATTAATATATTCATAACCTCATTTGAATTTTCATTTATCAACTAATTCTACATCTTTGGAATTAGTTTTATCTAACACTCGAATGTTAAATTTAGTAACCATTTTTAAAGAGATTTTATAAATAAAATATCCAAAAATAGAACCTAAAACGTTACAGATTACATCATCAATATCAGTAATACGTCCCACACCACTAAATAAAGACTCAATTAATTGTAGCAATTCAATACTAATTGATATAGAAAATCCTAGTAGAATTGTATTTTTGAATTTCTTGTATTTATTCCATAAAATTGGTGCTAAAAACCCTAAAGGCATTAATAATAAAATATTCCCGCCTACATTTCTTACAATTAGACCAATCATAAATTGACTATCTCCATCGTAAGCACTACCAATTTGATTGATGTCTTTAATAATTGATACAAATGGCATCATATTGACCGATCGATTCAAATTTTCAATATTAGAAGGAAAACCGATTGGTAAAGGGAATAGAGTGACTGCTACAATCATACAAATATAGACTACGAATAAAAAGCTTATTATTTCTTGCCACCAAATCACATATTTTTTATTTTTTATACTCATTAATATCCCACGTACAATTAAATAACAAATAATCACTAAAATAATAAACAAACTACCATTGATCATATACAAGATGTTAGTACTTCCCTTCATAATGAATTAATAATTAAAATTTACAACTCTATAGTAATGTTTTTGAATCCTAAAATCTTTATGATTATATACATAAAATTACAAAACCCCTTATTTAGTAAATAAAGGGTTTCTCGTCAATTAAAATGTTTTTCAAAACAAAAACAATCATGAACTCGTTTAAATTGTTTTCTTATGTCTTCTTTATTTTCACCTGTATAATGAGCAAATGTTTGAACCGGATATAACTGATCAATATTACTTTTCATTACACCTTTTATCTCGTCTGTATGATCGCTATATACGTGTAAATACGAATCTACGTTTACAAATCCGTTCTTTTCATACCATCCATGTACCCATAGATTGTCCCTAGTCCACGCTTCTAATCGATTTAGGTTAAGTTCTTTCGCTAACTTTTCTGCCTCATTTAATAGTTGATTACCAATTTTCATTCTACGGAAATCCGGATGAACTGCAATATGCCAAATCATGCCGCCAAGACCTGTCCCTCTTGAACATACCGTACGTTCTTCTAATTCATATTCAATATCTATTAAACCCACAATTTGATTTTCGTATACAGCTACTAATTCAATTGCAGGATTTTCATATTTTTCTTTCTCTCTAAATACGTTATCGTAATATGCTGTATCTAAAAAAGATAACACACGGCAACGTACCCAACCGGTTTCATCAGATTTTTTATATGCTCTAATCTTAGTATCCATGTAATCTAAAAGCCCCTCTATATTTTTATTAATTTTTTAACCCCTACTTCGTTACTTTAGACATATAATCAATTGAACAATCTAAATCTAGATATAATAATTTCCTGCGCTACATCCTTTGCATTAATCATACTTGTCACCGTCATATACAGAAGAGATTCTTCCACCTAATTATTATTCAATATATAGATGAAAGAATCCTCTAGTGATGTATACTAATTGAAAAATGGAAGAAAAAATTATTTGGAATCTACTGACTCAGCATGATATACCTTGGATTTTGAAGGTAATAAAGTAAACACACACAATATAATAGTTATAAGTAACATTACCAATGATCCTACAATAACTACAAGTTGTATAGAAATAAATTGAGTTGCAACTCCGAATAGAATCGTAATCAAAATGGTTATGCCGGCAATTACTAGTCCATATATACTTCCAATCCGTCCCATTATGTGAACGGGAACGTTGTTTTGATAAAAGGTATAATATCCTGTATTTGCATATGCCATAGAGAAAGATAAAATAAGAAATCCGATAGCAGCTATTACGAACCCATTTGAAAAAGCATAAATTAAATAACCAATTGCAATGAATAATGATCCTATTCCAATTAAAAATGACGGCGCTAATTTTTTAGATAACATTGTATTTGTTATAGCTCCTAAAATAATTCCAGCCCCGCCGGCACTAACTAAAAATCCATATTCACTATCTGTTAACAATAGAACTTCTTTAGCAAATGACAATTCAAGCGAATCATTTGCGGTAGCTAAAACCATCATCCCTTGAAATAAGAAGTACACAAAAACGATATACGAAGATTTTTTACTAAATTTTAAAACGATGTTCCAATCTTTTTTTAGTACAGCTAAAGATAACTTGTCATTTGATGTATGCATATCGGATTTTTTATCAAGATTAGGTAATAGCAATGTAATTACTCCTGATAAGAGAAATGCTATAGCATTTATATATATTGCAAACTCTGGTGTACTTGCTATTAACAATACTCCCGCTATCGCTGGGCCAATTAAAAATGCACCAGATCCTATTAAACTACGCAATGAGTTGAAACGTTGTCTTTTCTCAACTGGAATTAATTTAGTCATATATGTCATAGCAGTTGGCTCGTAAATTGCATTAGCCATACTAATAAAGAATACGAATACATAAACCATCCAAAGTGATGGAAGTAAAGATAAAATAGCGATAAATACCGCACGATATATATCGAGGTGAAACATTAATTTTCGTTTATTTAAACGATCAATCATACTCCCTGACCAAGCGTTTGTTAATAAAGCGGCTAATGGTTTAATTACATATAAAGTAGCAACAGCTAGGGCTGAGCCACCCATATTATAGACAAGTACGTTTAGTGCTATCAAGTAAATCCATGCCCCTAAATTTGCAATACCAACTCCGGACAGTAATAATAAAGGATATTTCCAATCGTTAAGTAAGTTTTTCATTTTCGGCCCCGCTTTCCAAATTATTTTTAACCAATAAAAAAACCCCACCCCCAAGACTTTAGTCTTAGGGACGAGATTTATCATCGCGGTGCCACCCTAGTTTGTTAATATGTCACCATATTAACCTTATCAGGTACTGCATTCTAATTCATGCTTATACCATAGCTCTATAACGGGAGCTCCCGTCACACCACCCCCTAATAATAGGTTCCGATGTGCTGCTCAGAGGCTTGGTTCAATAAAGAATTTTTACTCCTTTTCAGCTAAATGGAGCTCTCTGTGAAAAATTCATTTTATTTACTCTTCTCTTCACTGCATTTGATTTTTCCATATTATCACATTTACATTTAACTGTAAATAAAAAATAATCAGATATTTATAGTTGGGTCATTTTTGCTTTTCGACCAATTCGGCATACGAAACGCATTAGCTTTTTATGAAGATAAGGAAATAAAGTGAAGAATACATCCATTGTTTTTTTTAACGGCATTGGACATATAACTAATTTATTTTTATGAATAGCTTTCAGTGCAATTTCAGCAAACTTGTCTGCTGAAATCGGCTTATTTGTTTTTAGTTGTTTTATAATTTGGTCCTTATTCATATTAATTGCAATTGATTTTTCAAATATGGGTGTATCTACAAAAGTTGGACAAAGTACACTTACATTTACACCATATTCTTCTGCCTCATAATGTAATGAAGTGGTTAAACCGACGATAGCATGTTTTGTTGTTGCGTACGCGGTACAAAGTGGAGCAGGTCCTAAACCTGTTGCAGACGCAGTATTAATGATATGACCAAATCCTTGTTTTTTCATGAATTGGTAAGCCAATTGTGTCCCGTAAATTACTCCTAATAAGTTTATTTCAATAATATGTTTCCAATTATCTAAAGACATATCGAATACTTCTCCATACATAGCAATTCCTGCATTATTAAACATATAATCAATTCTACCAAACTCATTAACTATTTTTATAATAAGTTCCTCTACGGATCCAGCGTTAGTAACATCTAAATATTCGAACCTAGCTAGTTGATTATTATTTTTTATATTATTCACAAGCTCTTGACCACTTGTTTCATTAATATCTGCGATAATTACAAATATATCTTTATTTGCTAATTGAATAGCTAAAGCTTTACCGATACCAGAAGCTCCGCCAGTTACAATCGCGACTCTTTGTTCATCCATATAAAAAACCTCCTGTTGTTAATACATATAATGAAAACGGACGAGTGTAAAGATTTGAACAATCGTTCTAATTCGCTTGTAATACTACGCATGTTTGTTTGAAATAGAGAGTAAAAAAATCGTAATGGCTTCATTAAATAAAACTTCTAATTCCTCTGTTTCAAATGAATGAATGAATTGACATAATCCACCTAGCCATGAACCTAATAAAAGACTTGAATCCTCAACATTTTCTATATAAAATTCACCACTTTGTATACCTTCATCCAAAATTTTTTGATATGTTTTTAAAGGGATAACAGCTAAACCATAGAGTTGTTGAATTGTAGAAGGGTTCGCGCTCGGATCAGAGGCAAGTTCTTGTCCGGCTCTTAATAATGGCGTTTTGTAATTATAAAGTACAAATTTAGCTATCCCATATAATTTCCCAGTAGCATTTGTATACTGTTTTTCTGCTATTTCCCATTTATCGTGCCAATTTCTCATACTGTCTTTAGCTAAATAAACAAATAATTCTTCTTTATTTTTATAATGGTAATATATATGTCCTTTACTATAACCAGAGGCTTTTGCAATGTTATCAATTGAAGTTCTTGTATATCCTTTTAAGGAAAATAATTCTGTCGCCTTCTCTGCTATTATTTCTTTGGCTAAATCGCTATCGTATCGTCTTTTATTCAATGTAGACTCCTTCCGTCATTTCATACAAAAAAATTGAACAATCGTTCTAATTTCAATATATGTCAGTTTTTTTGTTTTAGTAACTGTTAAGTTTCTTATTTATTATTTTTTATAAAAATTACGGTGCGTGAAATTACTAAACTCTATAAAAAAAGAGCCTATTGTATATAGACCCTTCACATTGCTCGAATTAATTTGTATTTGCCTCTGCTAACGGTTGTAACGATGGTTGTAGTTTTAGTTCTAATGCATCGCCTTCTTTTATAGCTTGTCCTTTTTCAATACTTTGATTTGTTACATAACCCGTACCTGAAGTTTTTAAATCTAATTTTAATAGTTTAGAAAAATACATAACATCACGCATGGACCAACCTTGTAAATTGGGCATTGTTACGTTGTTTCCTAATAAAAATATACGATCACCTTCACTCATTACTTCACCAGACTGCGGATATTGTTTTTTAATTTTTCCTTCTCCTAAAATTATCGGTTGGAGTTTCTCTTTTTTCACCTTATTCTCTACCGTATCTATTGATTGATTCACATAGTTTTGCACTTTTAATTGGGATTTTTTCATTGCATCGGCCATTTGTTGTTCTGTATATGGTTTCACCTTTAAATATTCAAGGCTATTTTTCACAACTGGTTTAAATATTTCAGCGAGTGGCTGAGCTCCATATTCATCTCCCTTTAACTTTGGCTGCTTAATAGCTAAGTATACAATTAACTCTGGGTCATCAATTGGAGCCATACCTAAAAATGAAAAAATATAATTTTCTTTTCCTTCCATATATCGTCCATTTTCAGGATTCGGAATTTGCGCTGTTCCTGTCTTGCCTCCTATTGGGTAACCATCGACTTTATACATTGTACCTGTACCTTTTGAAGACGTAATAACACGCTCCATTAAGTCTCTTACCTTGTCCGCAGTCTCTTTTTTTATCGGATTGCCAACTTCTTTCGGTTGATTTTCCATAATAACTTGCTTGTTTGTTGGATTTACAACTTTGTCAACGATATATGGTTGCATCATTTTCCCGTCATTTGCTATAGCCGTAGCAGCTTGGATTAATTGAATTGGAGTTACTGTAGAACCTTGTCCGAAAGAAGTTGTTACTTGTTGAATTTGTGTATTTAATAGTAAAGTATTTTTACTTTCACCAGGTAAATCTATTCCCGTTTTTTGGTTAAAACCAAATTTATTCATATATTGCTTAAATTTATTTGGTTTTAATAACTGATCTTCTAAAATTGAAAAAGCTACGTTTGATGACCTTTCAAAACCTTCATCAAATGTAATAGATCCCCATCCAAATCCACCATTATGATCTTTTATATCCGCTGAACCTACTGAATACTTGCCGGATTGAAAATATTCTTTCCCGTTATATACACCTTCATTGATTGCAGCAGCTAACGTAAATATTTTCATTGTGGAACCTGGTTCGTATGCATTTGCGATTGGATCATTTAAAAAGTATTCAATATCCCCTTTATTAGGATTAAAACTAGGTTTACTAGACATTGCTAAAACTTTCCCCGTCTTTGGATCCGCTATAATACCTACTAACATAGAAGGGTCATAGTGCTCTTGCGCCTTATTCATCGCTTCTTCTAAAAAACTATTAATTTGTTTATCGAGCGTAAGATATACGTTATTTCCATGTTTAGCGGGTTCTATTTTTCCTATATCATTTGTAAGCGGGATACCTCCTCGCGCTCCCACATATTCTATATTCCCATTTGTCGAGCGCAAATATTTATCTAAACTTTTTTCAAGTCCAAACTTCCCTTCTGTATTTCCTTTATCGTCTGGTCTAGCAAAACCAAGTATATAAGATGCAAAATCTTCATTTGGATATACTCTTGCTTTCTCAGGCATAAAAGAAACACCTGGGATTTTCAATTTTTTAATTTGTTCTTTCTTTTCCCTAGACAAATTCCGGCCAACTTTTCCGATTTCAACTTGCGTACGCCCTTCATGGAAATTCTTTAACACATCTTCTTTATTAATTTCAAGCGCATCAGCTAATTGCGCTGCGGTTTCATCTTTATTTTTCAATTTGCCATTACCTTTCAAATTCACAACAACACGATACGTTGTTGAATCTTGAACGAGCACTTTTCCAGTTTGATCATAAATCGTGCCACGATTCGCTTCCAAAACACCATTTTTATTATGTTGTTCATTTGCTAAATCCTTTACATTCACATTATGCACGACTCCTACTGCTTGAATATAGAAAAAACGCAAAAGCATAATAAGAAACAAAACAATAAAAGCAATCATAAAATACCGCGCGCCTTTATTCGTTTGAAGTTTATACATATTTCGCTCCTTTCTTTTTATTGATACATGCAAGGATGTGCTTTAAAATATGTAATTTTTACTTTCAATACTATATGTTTCGAAGTTTTCCTTTCAATTCCTTTAAAACGTTCTGAAAGTAGCCATTGTTTCTTTTTTATTTATCTATTTACATTGCGGTGCGTGAAATTTTTGAATATTCAGACAAACTTAGGTTGACTTATTATAATCTACAAATTTAATAAAAACTTTTGATACTAGCTCATTTGTTCCTTCATCATTCTTTTAATGCGTATATCCTTATCTTGTACATAATAAAAAGTTCTCCTCTGGATTTCCAAAGGAGAACTTAAAAAAACTACGAATAGTTATTTATAACAATTAAGCTATATGATTATATTTCGCTAAAAAAGGAATTCGTTTTGCTACTAATGCGTACATTTTGAATACAAGTTTCGCTATCGGCTCCAACATACGTGTACTTTGCACTACTAAGCCACTTGTGATAAATGTTAAGAAAGCAGCACCCAGTATATCTAAAGGATAATGAACACCTACGTACATACGTGAAACACCGACTAATACTGCCCAAATAAGAGCGACATATTTAAGTTTTTCTCCTCTAAGCAAAAATACAAATGCAATGGAAAATACAAGTACTGAATGATCACTAACAAATGATGAGTCTGCTGCATGTGGTACTAATTGATGTACATCATGTGATACAAATGGACGTGGGTGGTAATATACCGCATGTATCACAACATTTACTAATAATGCGATAATGACTGAAAGTGTCGTATATAACACTGTGTATTGTTTTTTAATTGCATTGACTTTTTTTCCATTATTAAACCATAAGATAAACATAAACAAAATTGCTACATATACAGCACTATTTGTAATAGCAATCATTAGCGTATCTAATAGTTTGGACGATCCAGCTAAATTATTAAACCATTGAAATACTGTGTAATTCATAATTCTCTCTCCTTAAATAAAAGCGTTCTTGATTTACACAGTATACAACATCAATATGAAAATGGGCTTAAACTTTTCTCATCTAATTCTCATTTTACTATTACTCATTTGACAATATTGAGACTAATTATAACGGCTAATTATGTATAAAGCTAAAAAACCTTTAAAACAATACGAATCATATGCTTTTTATGTGTAGAATACATAACATAGTCATTTCAATATATTAGTTGCAAAATCATATTTGTATTACATACGAAGCGCAATGTTACCAAATTGTTCTCCTTGTTCCATACGAGTTAACGCCGCAATGGCTTCTTCTAACGAATATATTTTATCAATAATTGGTTTAATTTTATGTTTCTCTATAAACTGAATCATTTCATTAAATTCCTCACGGCTCCCCATAGATGTTCCCATTATATCGATTTGATTATAAAATAATGCTCGTAATGGTAATTCAATTTTATCTCCTGAGCTTGCACCAAAATTAACAATTCTCCCATTTGGTTTTAATACATCAAAGTATTTTAAGAATGTTGCTGGTCCTATACTATCGATGATTAAATCTACTTTCTCTCCGTGTAAACTCTCTTCCCAATTTCCAGAACTATTAAAAGAAAAGTCTGCGCCATATGTTTCTGCAAAGTTCCTTTTGTTCTCAACTCTTGAAGTAACACTGACTTTTGCGCCAATTGCTTTCGCAAATAACATGGCAAACGTCGCTACACCGCCGCCTATTCCTGGAATTAAAACATGTTCTCCACACTTTAATCTACCCTTTGTAAAAAGCGCTCTATATGCAGTTAATGCCGATAAAGATAATACGCCAGACTCTTCCCAAGTAAGATATGACGGTTTTGCCACTACATTTTCAGCTGGCACAATGATATATTCAGCAAACGTTCCGTCTTTCGGTCCACCTAACACCTCTGGTAACTCTGGTACTTCGGCAATATGATCCCATCCAATGCTAGGATTTATAATAACCTCGCTTTGTAATAAAGTACCTGAAACACCTTCTCCAATTTCCGTAACAATACCAGCACCATCTGATCCTAAAACTAATGGTAATTGCATTTCTTTTCTATTATTCATTATAAATAAATCTCGATGATTTAAACCTGCTGATTTTAATTTCACTTTCACTTCTCCAGCATCAGGTGTTATCTCAGGTAATACTTTATATTCTACCCCTTCAAATCCAGCTTTATATTGATGTACGATAGCTTTCACTTTTATTCCCCCTTCATATTTCTAATGTACTAGAAAGTTCGAAATAAACAAAATAATTTGACCGTAAAAAAGAAGGAATGCACAAAACATCCCTTCTTTTTGAATTATTAAAGTGAAACGGTAGGCAGTGTAATCGTAACGATTGTTCCTTCGGCTTCTTTACTCTCTATTTGAATCGTTCCTTTGTATTTCTCTACAAGTCGTTTTGCAATAGACAAACCTAGACCGTTTCCACCTTGTTTTCGACTTCTTGCTTTGTCCACACGATAAAAGCGGTTAAGAACAAAAGGTAAATCATCTTCGGGTATTCCTGCTCCATGATCTATGATACGAATTTTAACTTTTCCTGCTTGTACACTAGATTCAATACATATATATTGATTATCTTCCTTTGTATACTTCACTGCGTTATCCATTACGATAATAATAATTTGTTCTAAGTAAGATGATGGTATTGAGACATACGCTGCATCTCCATCCAGTTTCATTTCAAATTGAAATTCAGTTTGAAGTACGCCAAAGTTTTGTGTAACTTGTTTTAATATACTATTTACATGGACTGGCTCAGTTGCGATTGGATGCATCTGTTCTGATTCGGCTCTTGATAATTCTAACAATTCTAAAACTAACTTATTTAAACGATCGACTTCCTTTAAACTGGATTGAAGCGATTTATCTAAAACTGCTGGATCATTTTTTCCCCACCGATTTAACATCGATAAGTGTCCTTGGATAATTGTTAATGGCGTTCTCAGCTCATGAGATGCATCTTCTACAAACTGTTTCTGTTGTGTAAAAGAAGTTTCTACTTCATCCATCATTTCGTTAAAAAGAAACGATAATTTTGCAAGTTCATCATTATTTTCACGTACTGGAACCCGTTCATTTAGCCCATTTTTCTTAATACGCTTCATCGTATTCGTTATATTTTGAATACTCGACAATAGCTTTTTCGTGATTAGTACCCCACCTAAAAAACTAAGGATTAATCCACATATTCCGGCAATAATCATTACCACTAAAATAATTTTTAATAAATGATCAAAAGCCTCTAAGTTTTTCGTAAGTTCAATCGTGCCAGTGAACTCTTTTGTTTGAATTGGTATACGTTTAACTAATATGCGATCTTCTACATGTCTTTTTATAAATAATTCATCTTGTAAAACTTGTTTTGGCTTTATCCATGTCTCATTAAAATCTCGCGAAACAGTAACAATTGGTTTTCCATCCATGCCGATAACACGAATCATTTGATGTTTATCAATCATATTATTTAAGAAATCTTTACTGTTTTCAAACGTTTTACTCGAAAGGGTATCATTTTTATCTTGGAAGTAGGCTGCTATTTCTGTCACTTGTCTATTTATTTGTTTCTGTTCATAGTCTATAGTCCACTTATTAATTACAATAAACTGCAGAGCGCTATATAAAATGAATAAAATAAATACTAGAGTAGTGGACCAAAGTGTTAATTTCCACTTTATAGGTAGATTTCGAATTCGATGCACAATATTTTTAATCATTTCATTATATATCCAGCACCGCGGACCGTTTGGATATATTCCTCCTTATCTACACTATGTAACTTGTTACGTAAATAACGAACGTATACATCAACGATATTCGTCTCAACCATTGCATCATATCCCCATACTTGATCCAATAAAACATCACGGGTAAGTACTCTATTAATATTTTTCATAAACATAAGCAAGAGTTCAAATTCTTTATTTGTAAGTTCGATTTCTTCATTTCCTTTTGTAATCGTTCGCGATTCAATCTGGAGCTGTAAATCTTTGAACGTAAGAGATGAAACATGCTTGTTTTCTATATGTTCTTCCCGTCTAAATATAACCCTCATACGTGCCAACAGCTCTTCAATTGCAAATGGTTTCGGAAGATAATCATCGGCTCCGCTATCTAATCCTGTCACGCGATCCATAATACTATCGCGTGCAGTTAGCATAATAATTGGTGTATTTTTAGTTGCCCTTAATCTACGACACACTTCTAGTCCATTTAACCCAGGCAGCATTAAATCAAGTAAAATAAGATCATAATTTGTTTCAAGCGCGGCCTCTAATCCCTTCCTTCCATCAAACTGAATGTCTACCTTATATCCTTCATACTTTAATTCTAATTCTAAAAAATCAACTAAACTTTCCTCATCCTCAATAATTAATATGCGTTGCAACAGTAATTCCTCCTATACAGTTAAATGAATGAGTACTCCTATCCCAAATATAATTGCAATGATTTGATGTGCTTTTCTATACAATATCAAGTTTGTTTTTTTATTATGTTTCTGTAAGAGAAATCCAACGATTCCTAGTATGATTAAAATGAAAAGAGAGAATATACCACTATAAAATATAAGCAAATGCCGACTTCCTTTTAATAAAAAATAAATGCCGTGAGTAATTGATACAGCTAATACAGTATATCCAATTAATACGTGAAACTTTTTAATAAAAAGATATACATCCTTCATCAATTTAAATCCAATGATATTTTTCTTTTTTAAAAATAACCATATATGACGTAAAATCCATAACGATGCAGCTAAAATTGCCCCGTATTCACCGAAAGAACCTAATTTCTTATTTAACCATTTCATATTTAATACGTTGCCGTATATTACATTAATAAATAACAATGCTATACTACAAAAAATAATAGTAATGCCTATAATTTTAACATACAAATGAATATATTTATTTCTTAGTACCTTCTCCAATTCATTCAAGCTCCTTCCTTATAAACCTTCTGTAACAAGCAGAATATCAAATAAAAAAGAAAGGAACATGAGAGAAAGATTAAAATAAAATGAGAATTTAAAGATCACTTGAATTTTCTAGTGATTATTTTTAGCTAATTTTATTATTTTTTGAATAAACGGTTCTTTTGCGTTTGTGTATGAAGCACGATCAAAAGGATATGTAGCAGCAAGTTTCTCTTTTAATTCTCTATATTCTTTTTGTACCCATTTATGTTCTCTAAGAAAATCACGAAATAAAATGTTATTCTGCCACTCCTCACTATTATAAATATAAACATGTAAATGGTGGGTGCCTGCCCTCCATTTGCCCTTTCTAAAAAAACGCCAATTAGGGGTTTCTTTTGGAACATACTCATATCCAATTTTTAATAGGGCTTCAATCCACGTTTCTGTAACTTTCAAATCAGTTACACCAATCATCATATCAATTAATGGTTTCGCACCTAATCCCTGTACAGACGTACTTCCTATATGTTCAATAGCAATACAATCTTCTCCGAATAAAGAAATAAATTTCTCCTTTTCTATTACATACTCTTCATACCATTCTTTTTCATACGGTTTAATAACGATTTGTTGTGCCATTTTATTCACCTTCTTATAATTAATTATTATTATATTTATAAAATTTCATGTGTTTAACATAGGATTTTCAAAAAATATGTCGAATACTGAAATATACAACTTTATTATAATAAATGCGAGGTATATTATGAAAGATTATCCAGTTGAAATTCAGTTGAATCAAGTTACATTCCGGTTAAAAGAGCATCATAATTTTGATTGGCTATTGAAATTAGGAAACGTATTTGCGGTTTTTGACCAGCAAGATTCAGGCAATCTATCTTTCGGTGTAGAAAAAGATGGGCGTAAGAAATTTATTAAATATGCAGGGGCACAAACACTTGCATATGAAGGAACAATGAAAGACGCTATTGAAAGATTAAAAAAATCAGCTTCCCTATACGAAGAATTAAAGCATGACTCGCTTATAAAACTAATTGAACATTATCCAGTTCACTCTGGATATGTACTAATTTTTGATTGGTTTGATGGTGAATGTCTTCATTCGCATTGGAGTTTCCCGCCTCCTGAAAAATATACTAATCCAAGCTCTCCATTTTATAAATTTAAGCATTTATCAGTTATGGAACGAATTCAATCATTACATTCCATTTTTTCTTTCCATACATTTGTCGAAAAGAACAACTATGTAGCAATAGATTTTTATGACGGTAGTATTTTATATAATTTTCAAACAAATGAGACGAAGATTTGTGATATTGATTTATATTCTAAAAAACCGTATGTGAATAAAATGGGAAGATTATGGGGTTCCTCTCGTTTTATGTCTCCTGAAGAATTCGAGCTACATGCAATGATTGACGCAAGGACAAATGTATTTAATATGGGGGCAATGGCTTTTGCTCTCTTGGGCGGTGGAGAAGATCGCTCCTTTACAAAATGGGAAGCAAGTAAAGATTTATATGAAATAGCGTATCGTGCTGTAAATGAAAACAGAATTGAACGATATGCATCGGTTGAAGCATTTTATGAAGAATGGCTAAACGTGGCTAATGCTAAAAAGATATAAACTTATATTATTAAAAGCAAAAAGTTTCTACTATAATCATGTATAATATATTTGAAATGGAAATTCAAAATAACGGGGCAAATATTATGAACTTTGTTTATATTAATCAAAACGTATTAAATAATCTTCTTTACATTTTAAGTAGTATATTTATTTTTTATTTTATATATGATAGCGGGCGCAATTTAAAGAAATATAAAAAACTACTTATTATACTTTGTACGAGTATCCCTCTTATTTTATGTATGCGTTATCCTATCTATATGGATGAAAATTGTATTCATGATTTAAGACAAATACCAGTTATTATAGGTACGCTTTATGGCGGCTTCCCTGTTGGTATAATATTGCTTGCCATCTTATTAATTACAAGGTTTTCATTTTATGGATTTAGTATGTTAACAATATTAGTTTATGGCACAATGTTTATCATTACAGCGTTCGCATCCGCAAAATTTAATAAGTATAATAGAAAAGTTAAAGTAGCTTACGGAATGTTTTTAACATTTTTTCTAGCAATATTTACAACTGTAATTGTATTAACCTTATCAGATTTTGAAGTAAATAATTTATACATCATTTATTTCATAATATTACCAACTACTTTAATGTTATTTGTAATTTATTTTAATGAAGTTTTAAAAGATGCAGTATGTATGCGATCGAAGTTAATCAAAATGGAAAAAATGGAGATTGTTAGCCAGCTTGCTGCTAGTATATCGCACGAAGTAAGAAATCCATTAACTGTCGTAAAAGGATTTACTCAACTTTTAAAAACACCAAATTTAACTCCAGAATCAAGAGACGAGTATATTGAACATATACTTGAAGAGTTACATCGTGCCCAAGGAATTATTGATGATTATTTAACGTTTGCCAAACCTGCTTCAGAAAAATTAGATCATATTTCAGTAGAACAAGAGTTAAATCGAGTTATTAACATGATCTTACCTTTATGTAATATGAATACAATACATATTACAAAAGATTTCTCTACGGCAACAATTGTTGGTAATAAACAGCACTTTCAACAATGTTTTTTAAACTTAATAAAAAATGGTATTGAAGCAATGCCTAATGGTGGTACTTTAAATATCTCCTCATCTATTAGTAATAATAAGGTTATCATACGAATTGAGGATAGCGGAATTGGTATGTCACAAGAGCAAATAAATCGATTTGGTGAACCGTATTTTAGTACAAAAACGAAGGGTACAGGTTTAGGCACAATGGTTGCTGTTAAAATTATTGAAACGATGCAAGGTAATTTGAAAATCCGAAGCGTTATGAATAAAGGTACAACTTTGACAATTACATTACCGAAATATAATATGAACTCATCTAAAAACAAATAAAAAAGGAGCATAGTTGCTCCTTTTTTATTTGTTTCGATACATAAGTATCTTCTATGTTTTGTAAGTTTACATTTGTGGAGACTAATTAGAAATTAGTACCCTCCGCCCCAGCAGCTGCATCCAACGATAATTAACAAAATGAATAACACAACTAATAAAGCGAAACCTCCACCAAAACCACAAGAACCACCGTAACTCATATTTTCTCCTCCTTTTGGTTTGAAAACTAATAGGTAGTTGATCATTTTAACTGGTTCGTATTATACATTATGTAAATATCCCCTTTTTGAGCATGTCTATATAAAAATAAGTAAAGCACTCATTTGAGAGTGCTTTAAAATGGATACCAAAAGTTTTGAAATACATGTAACTTTAAATACACAGCAACAATTAAAATAAAAACACCTATAAATAAAGCAACAAAATCTCCTCTTTTCGCTTTATTTGTATAAAACCACGTACGTGTATCCTTCTTTCCAAACCCTCTTAAATCCATTGCATTTGAAACTATATCAATTCTATCTAGAGAATGAATAATTAAAGGCCAGAAAATTAAGACACGGTTTTGCATGCGGATCCATAAACTTGCTTCTCCTTTTTCAAAAGCTACTCCTCTCGCCTCTTGGGCATGTTTAATAACTTTATATTCGGACTGAATATCAGGTATATAACGTAATGCAATATTTATCGCATAAGTAATCTTATAATGAATTCGAAATTTACTTAGGCTACTCACAAATCCGCTTGGATCAGTCGTATAAATAAAAATAAGTGTAAATGGTAATAACGTAAAATACTTTAACGAAAGTGTAGCTGCATAAAATAATGTTTCATAAGTAATTGTTGCATATCCAATATGTAGAAATGAAGTATATGATTCGGTTAATTCAGATCCATGGGTTGGTGTAATAAATAAGATCATAACAGAATTTAATAAACTAAATGTAAATATAACAGTAAAAACAATAAAAATTTTACGAAATGGAATTTTAGCAACCAGGAGTCCAATACATCCAATTATAAATACAAATAGCAATACGCGAAAATCAAAAAATAAAAAAGTAAGCGTCATACAAAAAATAAATAACAACAATTTCACTGCTCCATCCATACGGTGAAAATATGTACTATACACCTTCCGCCCTCCTCATAACATTAAAATAAAGTTCTATAAACCTTTCAGGATTTGCAATACCACTAAATTTAACGAGTTTGAATAAAGAACTCTCCCTTAAGTTCGCCCTTTGTAACGTTTCTAGATTTCCTAATACAGTAGACGCGGTATTATTCGCAATAATTTCTCCTTCATGTAGAACTATCGCCCTGTCTGCATATTCTAATGCAAGATTCATATCGTGTGTAATAAAAATAAAAGATATTCCCTTTGCAGCTAGTTCTCTAATAAATGTCATAAACTTTTTATAATGATAATAATCTTGTCCCGCTGTCGGCTCATCTAAAATGATAAGTTTCGGATTTGTTGTTAGTACAGATGCAATCGTTACTCTCTTTTTTTGTCCATAACTTAATGCCTGGATTGGCCAATTTCGAAATGGATACAAGCCACAAATTTTTAACGTTTCTTCCGCTCTAAGCTTAATTTCTTCCTTTGATACCTTTTTTAATTTTAATGTGAATGAAACCTCTTCTATAACAGTAGGCTGTGTAATCATATGATTTGGATTTTGCATGACATATGATATAATCTCTCCACGTTTACGAATAGACCAAGTATTGATATTTATTCCATTAAATAAAATCCTATCATTATTTGTTTTGTTTATACCTATCAAACTATGAGCGAGTGTTGATTTTCCGGCGCCATTATGACCTAAAAGTGCAACAATTTCCCCTTCTTTTATGGAGAAAGTTATATTGTCTAATACTTTTTGCTTATTAGAATAGGAGAAAGACAAATTTTCTACTTTCAATATTTCTTTGTTTTTAGGAGTATTTTCACAAAAAACTTGCTTCTCCATCCACTCATTTATTGCGCTACGAACACTTTCTATTTGAAGATTTTCAAGAGGGTATATTACCTCATTCTTACTATCAAACTGTAATCTCTTTAATGCTTCCATGTACATAGGTTCCCTTAAGCCAATAGAAGGTAATATATTTGAGGCCAAAATCTCTTCTGGTGTTCCTATCTCAACGATTTCCCCTTCATCCATTAAAATAATTTTATCTAAATCCAGATTTAACATTTCTTCTATTCGATGTTCAATAATTACAATTGTTTTATTATATTGTTTATGTATATCTTTAATAAGTTCTATTGTATGTAAGCTACTAACTGGATCTAAATTTGCTAACGGTTCATCGAACAATAATATATGAGCATTTGTTGTTAACAGACCTGCTAAAGAAACAGTTTGTTTTTGTCCTCCTGATAATTCATGTGGATTTTGTTTATGAAAAGTATGCATCTTTACCTTTTTTAATGATTCCGAAACAATCTTTTTCATATCATCTTCATTTACGCATTCATTTTCTAAATAAAAAGCTACATCTTCCTCTACTGTAAGACCAATAAATTGTGCATCTTGATCTTGCAAAATTGTTCCAACCTGTTTACTCTGTTCAAAAATACTTCCTTTCCTCGGGTCTTTTCCGTCAATTAAAATAGTACCAGTACTAGTCCCTTCATAAGAAAATGGGATTAGCCCATTCATACAATGAGCTAATGTTGACTTCCCTGAACCACTTCGCCCAGCAATTAGCACTTTTTCCCCAGGATATATATGAAATGTAACGTTTTTAACAGTAGGCTGCGCTGCATGCTTATATTGAAAGTTGAATTGTTCAAAAGAAATAATTGGTTGCATGTTAACATCCCTACTTTTCAATTTTTAAATGTGTATGTTTCTTATTAGATTTAGCTAACCCTATTGTAATTGGCAATCCAAGAACTAAAAATACAATAACATCAGCAACTGTTGCACCTAATACTTGTATAACAATTTTGTCAAATGGTTCTCCCATCACGATAATATCGAATGCCCCAGCAAATATAATAGCAATGACAATACCAATTAAGCCAGTAATAGCTAAATAGGAAATATCCCCTTTATTATATGTCCCGTTTTTCACACTAAAGCCAACTCTTTTTTGAATGAGCCCCATTGCAAAGCCGATAATGCCTGAACTAAAAACCCAGCCCCACCAAATACCCCAGCCAGCAATTGTATCTGTTACGGTATGACCGATAAGTCCTATTAATAGTCCTGCCACTGGGCCAAATAACGCACCAAAAATGGTTAAAATAGCTAACGCAGGTTTAATAAATGTATTGGGTGCAATAGAAAATCCCCAAAGTCCTAATATCCCGTATAATGCTGCTCCAATTCCGATTGCCACTACTAATTTTGTTGATAATTTATTCATTACAATTCTCCCCTCTTAATAGTCAACTTTTATTACTCTATATTTATTTTGAAAATGAATTATGCATCGACACTCCCTTTCTATACAACAAAAAATGACCTCTTACATAAGAGGTCATTTTCTTTCACGTTCAAGAATCCTCTTATCTTCCAAAAAACACATCGTGTTCTCTGCGGAATTAGCACCTTCCTATAAATATATATAGGGGTTGCTGAGGTTTCATAGGGCCGTTCCCTCCACCTCTCTGGATAAGTATTAATTTGTAATTCGTATTATGGCATTAAAAAATATAAATTTCAACACTTTTCTAATTATTTTTATTTTTTGTCTAATAGTACATTTAAATCATTGTATTCTTATCGGAATTGTGAAATAATAAATTCAAAATAGTTACGGGAGGAATGTACGATGAAAGTAATCGGTTTAATTGGTGGACTAAGTTGGGAATCTACATCATTATACTATAAACATATTAATACACTTACACTCTCTCAATACGATCAAAATGCAAAGCTTGTTTTATATAGCATGGACTTTGGTGAAGTAACTACTTTATTACAAAATCACCAATATGAAGAAGTGAAAAACGAATTAGTCACCGTTGCAAAGAAGGTTGAAAAATCCGGAGCTGAATGTTTATTAATGTGTTCCAATACGGTCCATCTATTTGCTGAAGAAGTGGAAAGTGCAATATCCATTCCACTTCTTCACATAGGTGATGTAAGTGCTAAAGAAATGGTAGAACAGAATATAAAGCGTATCGGATTATTGGGTACGAAACAAACGATGGAACAAGACTTCTATAAATCACGATTAGCGAATTATAGCATTGAGACAATCATCCCCAATAAAGAGGAAAGAAATTTTATTCATCATGTTATTTTAAATGAATTAAGTAAAGGAATTATTTCAGAAACATCAAAAGAAAAGCTATTACAAATTACAAAGTCATTAATTCAAAATGGCGCAGAAGGTATACTACTAGGTTGCACCGAAATACCGTTGCTCATTTCCCAAAACGACCTTACTGTTCCTGTTTTTGATACTGCTTTTTTACATGCAAATACTGCTGTGCAGTTTGCGGGATAATCATATAAAAGCATAAAGGTGCGCCTCTATGCTTTTATATTACCCACACTATTTATTTAAAAGAGATGTAATCACTGTGATTGCTTCATTTGAACCACCACAATCTAAAAAACTATCTTTCAGTTTTCGTATTCCATGCTTATACTTTTCATTTGAAAGAACATCGGTTACCGCTTCTTTTAACGTTTGCACATTAACATTCTCTTTCAATAACCGATGCGCTGCTTCAAGCTCAGTTAATCTTTGTGCTATCATTGGCTGGTCTTTATCATGTGGAATGATGACAAATGGGACATTAAAATGAATAGCATCGTGTACACTGTTCATACCGCCATGTGTAATAAAAACATCTGCTTCACTTAATACTTCTGATTGAGGTACGTATGGAGCAATTATAAAATTGTTTGGCGCTTCCTTAATTTTAGAACGATCATTTCTATCGCCAATTGCCATTACAACTAATCCATTAAAATCTGAGAAAGCATCAATACATGCATTAAAGAATGGTTCGATCCCTTCAAGCAGTGTTCCCATTGAAATATAAATAACTTTCTTATCTTTAAGCGATTCAAGTGGAAATTCAACATTTATTTTACGCTTTGAAATACTTGGTCCAATAAAAATGTTATTTTCTCCGAACGAATCGCTATTAGGTTGGAAATAACGACTTGTGTACACAAGAGTAACATCTCCCTTATTATGCATAAATTGAAGATTATTTTTAGGCTTTACTCCAAATTCACGATCCATTTGATATAACAACTGTTCAGAAATTTCATCAGGTCGGAATGGTATTGCTGCATTAGGATGAAAAGGTAAAGTCTCTAAAAATTCAGTAGGAATTAAAAATATAGGAGAAGAAACTATGCCTGGAATTTGTAAATACTCCTTTACTAACTCTCCAGCACCAAATATATCATAAATTACGAAATCAAAATTTATGTTTTCACATAATTGTTTCACAATTTCTAATATATATAAAGAAGTTTGAACATGTACACGAAAGAAAGAATTCAGCCCATCTAGAGTTTCAGAATCAATAGAAATCTCCTTTAATAAATCTGGATGTGTATATACAATAGCTCCCAAATCTTCAATTCTGTCTTTAAATTGTTCTGTCGTAATATAATGTACGTGATCCCCCCGTTCAGTATAGGCTTTAACTAAACTTAATGTAGGATTTACATGTCCCTCTGCTGGAAAATTAACCACTAAAATATTTAGCACTTATTTCTCACTCCTTACATTTCAATTCACTTATTAAGCATACTGTAATTATTACCGTCAAACTTCCCCTAATAGTCCTAATATACTTGCTACTTTAGATTGATAAATAATTATCAGTTATTTAATTAAAAAAAGGCATCTACATATGTAGATGCCAAACCGTGATAAGGAGTGTTCTGTGAGGTTAGAATAAGCTTTTCAGCTTGTCCTATGCTATCAATATATGTTTTATTTTATAAAATGTGAATAATTGATAGAATAATTTTATCCTTCTTTCTCACCCATTTTGAATTAATTCTCAAATAAGACAACTCTATTTTTATAACATTTCATATGTTTTAATCTTCTTTAGAGCTATCTATTTTTACAGTTTCTCCAGTCAATCGCTTATTTTTCAATTCAAAATAAGCATCTAAAACTTCTTTTCCAATATCAGAGTTAATACCAGATTTGTCATTCATAACCCACGGCACAACTACGGAAAACGCTACTTCTGGATTATCATATGGCGCATATCCTGCTAACGTTAAGTTATAACATTCTCTTCTCTCGCCTTTTTCATTTCTTCCAATATCACTTTCTCCACCGTATACCGTCTGTGCTGTTCCTGTTTTACCTGCTGGTTTATAAGATGCTTTTTGGAACGCCCTTACTCCTGTTCCATCACCCTCTTGGAATACCTTTCTAAATCCTTCTTTTACTTGATTTATATATTCCTCTTTCATATCAATTTTATTTAAAACAATTGGTTCTACTGCATGCACCACTTTACCAATCTCATCTTTTTGCGACGTTTGCTCTCTTACCTCTTGTACAATTTGTGGCTTCATTCGATATCCACCGTTTGCAATTGTTGAAATATACTGTACGAGCTGAAGTGGTGTATACGTGTCATACTGACCAATTGAGTAATCTAATAAGAAACCCGGCTGATTATCTTTTTTACCAATTTGTCCAGCTGTTTCATTCGGTAGATCGATGCCCGTTGGAACACCTAATCCGAATTGTCTGAAATAGTACCTCATTTTATCAAAGTATTCCTGTTTAATATTTAATGAACTATTTTTCACATAATCCACGCCTGCAATTTTTAATGCTGTATGAAACATATAAACGTTTGAAGAGACTTGTAACGCTCTTAAATCATCAATGTTTCCAAACTCTTTCCAAGACTTCTTCTCCCTAGTACCTTTAAGCTTCATAGGTGCATCATAAAAATAAGTACCTGGTGTTATAGCTTTCGTTTCAAATCCAGTTAAAACTGTCGCACCTTTAACTGTTGATCCCAGCTCATATGAACTAGTCATTGTGCCTAATGCATAGTCTTCAACTTCTGTTTTCCCGTCTTTTTCTACAAGTCTTTTCCCAGCCATTGATAATACTTGTCCGTTTTTCGGATTCATCATTACAACGAAAGCACGGTCCAACATAGATTCAGATCCTTTATATGCCTTTAATATTTTTTCTATACTTTCTTCTACTTTTTTCTGTAATTCCATATCTATCGTTAAAGTTAAGTTCTTACCGCTCTTTCCCTCCGAAATTGTTTCCGTTCTAATTGTAGTACCTTGTTTATCTGCAACGCTTCTTACTTCTTTTTTTGTACCATGAAGTACATCTTCATATTGCTGCTCAATATAACTTTTTCCAACCCTATCATTTCGGCTATAATCTCGTACCAAGTAATAATCTAATTTTTCACTTGGTAATCCTTCATCGGAATTAGAAACATTTCCAAGAACAGATCGGAATAACCCATCATTTACATACACTCTCTCCCAATCAACCGACACATCTACACCTGGGAGATTTGCTAAACCTTCACTAATTATAGTAAATTCCTTTTCACTAACATCTTTTTTAATAATTTGAGGAGCCATTTGATAACCAGAAGTCATCTTACTTTTAATAGCTAACACTTTAATATCTTTATCTGTTAAATCTTGAAGATCTTTATCTGTAACTCGTTTTCTTTTTAACTCTTCAATTTTTTTATCTAAATTTTTTCCGGTAATATCTTTATCTCTGAACTTATTTATTTCTTTTTTAGATACTAATTTTTCAGTTAGTTTCGGATTTAATTGCATCCAAAAATCTTTCTTATCCGTCTCAGTTAGCTTGTCTATATCTTCTTGTGGTATTTCAATTATGTCTGCAAGTTGTCTTGCTGTTTTTAATATTTCTTCTGATTTTACACCTTTCATCTTTGTATATGTAATTGTACGTAAAGACTTATTATCAACTACTGGATTCCCTTCTCGGTCAAATATTTTTCCCCGCGGCACAGAAAGGCTTACGGTTGCATTTTCTCTCTTCTCCACTTCATTTTTATACGTCTCACCATCGATAATTTGTACTTTACCTAATTGTATAATCATGGCAGAAAACAATATAAATACACATAAGAATAAAATGTTTAACCGCATCGGTACTGCTCTACCGCTTTTTTTCTCTTGTTTTTTCACCTTGTCATAATCTCCTCCTTACTGTATTTCTATTAATAATTGAATCTATATATTAAAAGTAATGCACATTTTCTATACATTACTTTGCACAAATACTAATATATTGATAAAAACTTAATAGAAATTAAAGCAAATCTAAAGAAAAGGTAAAGTTTTCTAAATTAAATACAAAAATACCCAATAACCAAAAGCTTAGCTTTTGGTTATTGGGTATTTAATAAATTTAAGAGTTAATAATTGGACGTATCGATTCAAATCTATCATCATAATTTGATAAAGACTTTTTACTCTGAAATTTTGGCAAGTAAATCGTTACTGTTGTTCCGACGCCAACCTCACTCATAATACTTATATTCCCTTGATGACTTTCAATAATTTTATAACTTAACATCAACCCAATACCGGTACCTTTTTCTTTCGTACTATAAAAAGGTTCACCTAATCTTTTAATTCGTTCTTCAGGTATTCCTATTCCTTTATCAATTACATTAATAATGATACCATCTTTGCCTATTTCTTTTATGTGAATTGAAATTCTCCCACCATCTGGCATAGCTTCGATTGAATTTTGCAAAATGTTAATAAATACTTGTTTCAGTTGATTTTCTGAGCATTCAATGATTATATCTTTGGAATCTGCATATAATTCAA
Source organism: Bacillus cereus group sp. MYBK245-2 (assembly GCF_051916145.1). Classification (NCBI taxonomy): domain Bacteria; kingdom Bacillati; phylum Bacillota; class Bacilli; order Caryophanales; family Bacillaceae; genus Bacillus; species Bacillus cereus group sp. MYBK245-2. Next base: position 147,673 of record NZ_JBQAGB010000009.1, read on the forward strand.
CTTGAATATTTGTCATAATTGCTTTTGTATTTATTAACGAAACGACATTTTTAAATATTTGATAAAGATTTTTCTTTTCCGTGCTTAGTTCATCTGTTTTAGCAATCGATAAAAATTCTTGAAGAATCGCTTCTATTCTTTCAATTTCAGAAAGCATTAGATCAAAATATTTTTCTTGATCTTCTTTATTAATTTGAAATAGCTGTATAAAGCCTTTAATGACTGTTAATGGATTCCTAACTTCATGAGCAACACCAGCTGCTAATTGACCGATTGCTGCAAGTGTATCTGATTTATTTAGCAATTCTTCTGTCTTTTTCCGATCTGTAATATCACGTACAATAATCATAATTTTATCATGCAATAACGGTAAACATCTAGCTTCGAAGAAATCGATACTTTCATTAATTGTAAGTGGATATTCCACAATTACATTTGTCCCTTTTTCTTTCACTTGACAAATTGCTTCTTGAAATTTTTTTGCTACTGTAGATGGTAATACTTCGTAAAACTTTTTTCCCATAAAAGCTTCTGCGGGTACGTAAAATTTTGTAGGGGATCCTGCTTTATAATCAATAATTGTTCCATCATCTTCCGTTAAGAAACATAAATCTGGTAAAGCCTGAAAAATTACTTCTAATTCAGACGTTTGTTGTTTTAATTTCTCTTCTATTGCTTTTAAATGTGTAATATCCACACCAACAGCCCAATAACTAAATCCACTTACAGGAAACTGTTCTGATATATTGGACCACATTATCGTTTTAATTTCACCATTTTTACAAGTTAAACGCATTTCCCAGTCTCTAAAGTTCTTTCCACGAGTCAAAAATTTCTTTTGTATCTCGTGACGATAATCATGATCCGGATACAGTAATCGAAGTGCGTTTGGATTTCCAATTACCTCTTCCGCAGTATAGCCTGTCACAATTTCACATTCGCGATTCCACAAAACAAAATCTCCATTATAATCAAGTGCATCAACCATAACAGGCATGTTTTGTAAGATTGTATGTAGTTCCTCCTCTTTTCGAGTAAGTAACGTCGTATTTTTATTTTGAAATCCTTTCATTACTCCATCTATAATTAAATTTGAAAGCATTTCAAAGTATTTTTGGCAATTGAAAATTTCGCTTTTCTGAGACCATACAACAAAAGATCCTAAATATTGATTGTATAAAAAAATGGGGATTTCAAGTTTGGGAAGTTTACATATTTTCTTTTCATTTATTCCAAATGAAAATATACATTCTTTTTCAGCATCAAGAAGTTGATGTGATATGTTGGTTAATTGATAAAATTGTTCTGCCATGGTTTCTATTGTACTCACATCAATAAGTTCCATTAGCCGCGCATTCATTCCTTTTTCACCTCAATATGTAAAATTCATACAAATTCAAAATTCATACTTCTCCATTATACGAAGAATGTGCCTGTAGGTATATAGCTGAAGAATAATTATTCGAACAAATTTTATTTTTCAATTAAAAATGAAAAATATATCCGTGCAAATTGAAACTCTAATTAATAAGTTTTTTCATCACCGATTAATTATTAGTTGTGTCAATCATGACCTTTTATGTTGCACAAACTCTCCTAAGCCCCTTACGTTTGTTAAGTTTTGACATGAATTCATACGTATTAGTTGTATTATAAAAATGCATTAAATATAAAGTTCATAAAATTTTCACAATTACTATGAAAAATATAAACATTTATTCCAATATATTCTATATAATAAAATGTAATAAGGCTTCTATGAATCTCATAGAATACCTTACCCCTAATAAAAAGAAAAAAAGAATCTACTATGTAATATTAAAGTAGGTTCTAACACACAAAGCTTTTATAAGCCTTTATGTTAATAAAATGTTGCACATTTTATTAACGGAAATACATCACTAATTTCTAGTGGTGTATTTTTCTTTTAGAAGACCTCTTTATGACCTCATTTGCTACCACAACAAAAAAATAGATTTACTACAGCATTCAATTTTTGTATAATTAAAATAGAATATTCTGGAAACAAAAACTTTTAATGAGGTGTGTTTATGAAAATATACACAGTCAAAGAAGTGTCCTCCCTCATAGGGAAGCATGAAGAAACGATTAAAAGGTGGATACGTTCTGGTAAGCTGCCTAATTCATATCGCAATAGTGATAAAGAAGGATGGCGGATACTTGAAAGTGATTTGCTTCATATTACAGAGATCGTTCCCACAAAAGAAGAACCCCATCAAGAATCCCACATAAAGTCATTTGAAAATGAAGAAGCTACGCTAATAAAATTAGCATACGAAGCTGTTACACTTACCTCACCTACGAAAGAAATTCATTCAGTCTTATCTATTGTTGGAATTAAACGTACTTTAGAAATACTACTTATTATGCAGCAGTCTACTACAAAAGTGAAAAACCCTGATGGATTTATTAAAAAAGCGATTCGTGAAAATTGGAGTCCAACTACTCTTCTCGTTAAAATACCTAAAAAACAAAACAAACACTTATCTGATCTTACACAGCAAGACTACGATGCGATGCAAAACAAAGCAGAAAACACATACCAATCAAAGATTGCACTCTACAACTGGTTAGAAGATTAATTTTATTTAAAGTTGCTGGAAGGTGATTTGCACAATGGGCCAAGGATATTATTATGCATATTGTCCGAAGGATGTTGAGAGTCGATATGAATTGCTAGTTTTTAATAGTAATAATGAACCATTTTTGCCTTTAACGGACTTTTACCAAGATAGTATAGGAAGAATATCGAAAAGTTCAGCTTTATCTTATTTACAATGTCTGTTACCTTTTTTTTATTGGTTAGAACAGCATAGCAACTATCAAGAAAGACATGTGAAATGGGATGATTCACCAGAAATTATACGAATAGCCATTGAAGATTATTTAAAAAGCGAAATGGAATGTAGAGTTCGTGAAAAGGATAGTTTTTGCTTTGTTAATCTAACAAACAAAAGCCCCAATACCGTAAATCTTTTTTTATCTGCGATTAAATCATTCTATAAATCGCTTATTCGTTTAGACGAGTATAATCATCCTAATCCATTAATAGATTCCGAAGCAATTCTCAATGACTATCGTAGTCATGTTGAAGGTGTTAGAAAGGACAAACCACGCATGCCCGCTATTAGCGGAACAGAAGAACCTTTAGAACATCGTAGATTAACGGATTCTTATTTCAAAATTATCAATGATGAATGGCAACCTAAGATTATTGACGATCCCCACTTACCCTTTCAAGTCTATCAAGCGGGGAAAAATATAAATTGGTCTCAAAGAGAAACGGTTATATCACGAATGCTTTTTGAAACTGGAGCTAGGGCTTCTGAAATCATTGAATTAACAATTGGAGATTATCGTTCAAGAAAAAGTCATCAAGAAGTCATTACATTCAGTAAAGGTAGCTATGGAAGAAAGGTAAAGTTTCTTCGATTTAGCAAAGACACTGTAAAACGCCTTTTTCAATATATTAATACCGAAAGAATGAAATATGATATAAACCATTTTAATTATGAACAACTATCTGATGAAGCTCCTATATTCCTTTCAGAGTTTGGTACACCTTTAACGTATCATGCTTGGTACTATCATTGGAACAAAGCAATGACAAATGGCGATATTAAGTTGAATCCACATAAAGCAAGGCATTGGTTTGTCACAACTAGACTTAGAGAGATTCATAACATTTCTAAATATGATTCCGAAATCCACCAACGAAAGAATGAACTTATTAAGTATATGAAATGGAAAAATCCAGATACCATTAGAGTGTATGAGCATTATTTCGATGAGGAAAAACATCGAGAATCACATGACCAAATGTTTGAAAATATGCAAAAAAATGAAATCGAATATGAACAAAGTAAAAAAATGAAGAAAAACATCGAATTCCAACATACAACAATTGAAGTCCAAAAAGAAATAGATCATGATTTACAAGAACTGTTAGAAGGGTTGGAGTAAGTATGTCAACAATAATTAGAGATGTACCAAATAATGAATGGTATGATAAGTTAAAGGAAAAAGTGGACGGAAAAATTCTTCACTTAAAAGACTCAAGAGGTATTTTTCTTTTAGATAAATTAGATGAAAGAAACTTAAAGTATTTCTTGAGTGCTTGTGTTAATAAACCTTGGGCAAATCATCTCTTATTAGGGATACTTACTAGTGCGGATAAAAATCTAGATTCGCATACAATTAGAAATACATTAATAAATGCTAATCCAAGATTCCAAGATATTTTTTTAGCATTTAACTTGAATACGATGTCAGAATTTGATGTTATGGAACATTTGTATAAATATTTTAAAGGAACAATTTATCCCGAACATTCCAATTCTATGAGAATGAGTTTTTTTAAAAATTATAGAGCACTTTCCTCTCAAATGAAAAAGTGGTTAACTCATAAATTATCAATCGAACAACAAGAATATTTTGAGCAATTTCTTTTTCCTATACCTTTATTTAACTCAAATGATTTTCTATTTGAAAAATTAGCGACGGAACAGGCACAAAATAGTCGGAAAGATGAAACAGATGCTATAGTTCCTTTTCTACCCAAAATCCGATCGGAAGCCCATTTCCGCTGGAATCAAATAAAACGTATAAGGGAAAGTTTTCAAAAAACAATAGAACGTGTTGAGGAACAAAACTTATCTCTTCCACTGGAATTTCATTACGAAGAACCGACACGAATTGGAGAACGTTTTTATTTTCGTTTATGGGATAAGCAGTCATTTGTATTACACCACGAAGAATACTTCCCCAAAACAGTAGTTAAACAAGCACAAGAACGTAAATCAACCTATTCGAAAAATAATAATCACCACTTTTTAGAATTTGTAAAATCTGAACCTTTAGATGAAGATGACGAAGTAGATGGATTATGGTTTACTGATTTAATTGAAAATGATGTTCTAGGAAATTTATTTCAAAGGGCCAACAAAGAAGAAATAAAACAAAAACAAGACTTTCTAAAATTGTGGGGGTATATGGATAAGAATTCTGAAAGTAAATCCCCTCCGTTTGCTAGTGGTCATAAAGATATAATTAGTTTTTCTGCTTTTTTAGGTCGTTATAGGAATAATGTAAAAGGTGTTTTTTTTGATGTAGAACCTTTTTATGCTGGATGTACATTTGGTTTATTGGCGATAGATATTCTTACAACAACAGGAGCAAGAATAAATGAACTATTACAAATTAGCAACACGAAAGAATGTATACAAACTAAATTGGTAAAAGAAAAACTTCATTATTCATTTTATGCGATTCCAAAAGGAAGAGATATTGTAGAAGAATTTTATGTGAGTAAACAAACAATGCAAATTATCCAAACTGTTTCACGAATGCTAAAGGATCATTATGGAGGAAAAATTCCCAGTGTTGAATATCGTCATGATAGAAAGCACTTGTTTCCAGGAGAAAAGCCTTATTATTTTCAATATAATCATAAAGCTTTTAAGATTCATGCAGTGTATGCCTGTATTCGATTTCTACTACACGGGTTAAGATTTGAAACACAAGAGGGCTCTCCTGTAATTGTAAAAACACATTTGTTACGGCATGCATTTGCAACAGAAGCTGTACAACGTCAAAAGATGCCTATTGATATTTTGGCGAAAATTCTGCATCAACGAGACTTAGTGGTAACTGAATACTATTCGGCTCCAACTCCAAGTCAAATTGCTGAATCGGTCGGTGAACTTCAAGATGTAATTTCTAGCTATATTGACATAGATGATGCTTTACTACGAAGTCCAGTAGAACTTCAAAAAGAACTTACAGAGTATAGTGAAAAAGTTGGAGTTTTTAATAACGTTTTAGGCGGCACTTGTGTGACAGATTATGTATGTCCGACGAAGATGGCATGTTTAGGGTGCAAAGCAAAAATCCCACAACCAGAACAAGAACATGAACTATTAGAAGCTATTAAGGTTGCAGAGGACATGGAAAAACGTTTCAAAAAAATTGGGCTCGAAATTGAAGTAAGAAAAGCAAAAGAAATGCGGAAACAAGCTAAAATTGAATTAAAAGAAATTGATTTAATCAAAAAATATAGAGAGGAACAGAGATATGAACCAGTTATCAAATCTAACACCTTCTGGTAGTCGTTCTTGGTTGAGGTCTGTTCACGAACAAAGAAAAAATCGTTCTATTCAATTAGGTATGTTGACAATTGATACTCTCATTTCAAATGGAATTCCTGTAACATACAAAAACATTCATGAGAAATCAAAAGAACTTGATGTAACAGGAAAAGGTATCCATTCTAATACAATAAAAAGAAATGAGGAACTGTATTCTTATTACAAACAATATAGTAAGACTTTTAAAATAAAACAAAACAAGAAAAAGACTGCACCACAAACCACATTTGATGAATCGACTATAAGAAACATTTCACCTAGTCGCAATATTTTAAAAGTAAGAAGTAAATATATGAAATTATCTAAAGAAGAACTTGTAGATAAACTTATTCAGACGGAACAATACCTTGCTCGTAATCATCAAAAGTGGGTTACAGGTCATTTTGAAATGTTTAAATAATTAGTTATTTAATGAAGAATAACTTCTCGGAATTTTTTTCATTGTATAAATGTAAAATAACAATAAAGTTATTAAATTTTAAAAGCTCAAATAAATATAACCCCGTTCTAAATTTAGGACGGGGTTATACTTAAAGTTGTTTAATTTTTGATGTAAGATATTTCACTACACTAAAAAAAATAACGATAAAGTCATTTGAAAATCTAAGTTTTATTCAACAATAGCGGCCCAGTCAAGTTCAGCTATTTCTTCTTGAACGCTTATACATATTCATAGTAACCAACCAGCTAATGACGATGATCCCCGCAAAAAGAAATAGCATATTACTGTACAAATGAGTGGATGGATCAGCATTTATAGGTAACAATTTTCGATCTAGCAAACCTATCGATAATAATCCACCTACAATTGCAATACCCATTCCTTCTGATAAAAAGCTTGTAAAATTAAGCAAACTCATTCCAGCACCAGCTTCCTTTTGTTCCAAACTACTTGAAACAATGGTGGAGATAACTGTTTTCGTAAAAGAAAGCCCTCCAAAAACAAAAATTAATATACTTGTCATGAGCCATGGTGTTGTTTCTATAAAAAGGGCAGCTACTAAAAAGCTGATAGAAAGAAATGCAACTCCAGTTGTTAACACAAATAAAGAGCCTTTCTTATCAACAAGAACTCCACCAATATAACCAAAAACAATAACACTCATTGCACCAGGGAAAATAATCCCACTTCCAATTGCAGCAGTACTTAATTGATACACATCTTTCATCATATAAGGAACCATAGAAAGAAATCCTGCTACAGTTCCAAATATAAGTCCTCCACAAATGATTCCAATCATAAATGGGACATTTCTTCCTAGCGCAGGATCAACAAAAGGATTAGATACTTTCCTAATATGTTTAACAAATATCAGGAAACATATAATGCTAACGATTAGAAAGGAAATTCTATAAGATGTCGTAAACATCATAAAAAATACAATACCTACGGACATGAATATTATCCCTACAGTATCAAAAGAGCCTTTTATTACGTCTTCCTGTTTCATTAATTTTGCAAGGAATGGAACAGTGATAATCGTCACAAGTGGTAAAAGCAGTAAATAAGACCAATGGATATATTCAGCAATCACTCCACCAATAAATGGTCCTACACCTTCTCCCATTGCTACAATGGACCCAATAAGTCCAAATGCTTTACCCCTATCTTCTTTTGGGATATAGCGCGCCACAACAACCATCACAAGTGCTGGAAATGCAGCTGCACCCGCGCCCTGGATAAGCCGAGCCAAAATAATTACAGAAAAGAACGAATGCCCAACAAATCCGATAACTGATCCGATGCAGTTCACTATAATTCCAAATAGGAGTAGCTTTTTGATGCCTAGCTGATCCGATAGCTTTCCATATATAGCTGTTCCTATGGAAAAAGTTAATATGAACGCTGTGTTTACCCAGTTTACACTTGCTGGTTCCTTATTAAAATCGCTAGCAATATCAGGTAATGAAACATTTAAAACCATTTCATTTAAAACGCTGAAAAAAGAAAGAACACAAAGCCATAATAAAACTTGATTATGACGTGAATTTGACTGTGAATGAGATGTATTCACATTTAACCCTCCAATAAATAATGAGGGTAGACGTAGTTTATAGGGTCATTGATACGCTTTCCCTCTTTAAATGTACCCAATTATATTTATTGCACTTCATAAATAACTCCTCCTAAATTTGATTTGTATATTTTATCACATATAGCTTAAAATGACTCTCATTTTTTTAGCAACTTTATTATTTTTTAAACGACTTTATTGTAAATCAAGCAACTTTTTCGTCACTTTACAATAAAATTATTTATGATAAAACTCAAATGTTGTAGTAGTAAATGAGGTCATGTAGAGGTCTTTTAAAAGAAAAATACACCACTATTCAATAGTGATGTACTTTCCTTAATAAAATGTGTAACATTTTATTGAATCCCTTGTTTATTATAGGACTTACTAATCATCTGTCCTTTTAATAAAATATTTAGATTCTTTTTTTCTTTTTATATTACATTACATATTTATATAAAGCATGTGCAACACCATGTTCTTCATTAGTCAAAGTTTCATATTGACACATCGCTTTTATTTCTTCGACTGCGTTCCCCATTGCAATTGATAGGTTTGCTTTTTCCATCATGGATACATCGTTTAGCCCATCACCTATCGCTACAGTATTTTCAACTGGAATATTTAAATGTTCCGCTAAAGTATATAGTCCATTTCCTTTTTGAGCGTCTCGATGATTAATCTCTAAATTATGCCAATATGAAGATGTAATTGCTAAATCAGTATTATGCAGAAACGTTTCTTTTAACTTTTTTAATTTTTCCATGTCATAAGAAAATGGTAAAAGCTTATGCACATGTATATCTGTTTCTACAATTGGTTTACAACTTTCTGCACTAAGAAATGCTGTATGTTCAAGGTATAATGCTGCGATCGTTTCCAACTCTTTCAAATCGATATTTTCATTTGAATGTTTCACATAATCGATTTCATTGCGTACACTCTCTACTCCATATTCCGGTACGTACACACCTTTATTAGTATAAAGCTGATAATATAATCCGTTTTCTTCAAGATAATTCACAATCTCGAGTGCCTGCATATTTTGAATTGGATATCTCTTCATCATTTTTTTATCATTATATATAAGCGCACCATTTTCGGCAATAATTGGACACTCCAAATTAACTTCTAACAACAATCGTTCAATATCGACGATAGAACGACCTGTACAAATTGCTACAACATGACCAGCTTCCTGACATTTTCGAATTGCTTCTGCATTCTCGTTACTAATCATTTTGTTCCCCGAAAGAAGAGTTCCATCTAAATCAATTGCGATTAATTTCATTATTTCTTCACCACTTTCTATATATACACGAACTCATATGAAATGAAAGGTATCGTTTTCATACCGCTCTCGTAAAGCACTCTTTATTTATAATTTATGAAAAGCGTTTCAGGTCAAGAAATAATTATAAATAAAATCCAAAGCAAGGGCTTTGGACTTTAAACTATGAATTATAATGAATATATTTTGTCTCACATGTGTATACATTCTTTTCTTTAGTTGGAACGTATACTTTAAACTTTTCTAAACGTTTTCCGTAAACATGAATTGTGACAACGCTTTCATTGCCATCTATTTCAAGAATGTGACAATCAGCTGGTGGAATGACTTTATCTGTTTCTCCTTCTCCCAAATAAAGATTTCCTGTATGAGTTAAATAAACAAGTGAATTTTCAAGCTGCTTAGTTTGTATAAAGTTCTGCACCATTATTCTCCCTGTAAATACACCTTCTACTCCCCATGTGCCATCATGATCATGCAAAGGAGTCGATTGTCCATCTTTCCATACAAGAGCTAATACTTCAAAACGATTTAAAGGATCTTCATATAATAAGTGTCGTGCATATTGAGCCGAATTCGCCTTCTGTTTTTCTAACGGAAGCCATGTTTTCTTTTCTAAAAGTTCTTCTAATAATTTTTCAATCCCACAAACCATTTGATCTTCTAACAAATTACTATTTATTAAATCCGTTACAGCTTTAATAAATGTTTGGAACGTCTTACTTCCATTACACGTTAACATAAGCATCCTCCTCTACTCTTATTCACACACTTCCATACTAAATAACCAACTAAAATTTCACAATTGAGAAATAAAAGAACAAGGTACAGTAAATTTGTACCTTGCTGAACAGTTTATTGAGTTTTTAAGCAGATAGGTAAGAATTTCAAAGTTTGTTCATTTTCCAATATACATTGTTCTAAATTGAACGATGGGGATAATGCTATCTTTTCAAAAGCATTTATAAAGGTAGTTAATGCAATCTCAGCTTCTAAACGTGCAAGTGGTGCCCCTAAGCAAAAGTGAGGACCTTTACCAAATGTTAAATGCTTTTCATTTCCTATTCGGTGTATATTAAATTTAGAGGCTTGTGAAAACTTTTTCTCATCTAAATTTGCTGCACTTACCCACGCAACCACCATTTGATCCTTTTTCATTAAAGGGCCAAATATATTTGTATCCTCTGTAATTCTCCTAGCTAATGTAATGGGAAAGCGATAGCGTAATACTTCCTCAATTGCTTTTGAAATTAATGTAGGTTCTTCTCTTAATTCTTTATATGTTCCTGGTGAATCCACTAAGAAACAGTAAAAACTATTAATAATTAAATTTGTAGTTGTTTCATTACCAGCCGCTAATAAACCCAATGAAAAAGTAACAATTTCTTCATCAGTTAATCTTTCGCCTTCATATTCAGCTCGTATTAAATCTGAGATAATATCATCCGTTAAATGGTATCTCTTTTCCTGAACGATTGGTAGAAGATATGCTTTAAATTCATTTAGTGCTATCCCCTTTTCTACATCCAGATCATTAAACTTTTCTTTACTATACGGCATAAATAAAATATCAGACCATGCTTTAATTTTTTTGCGGTCAGTTGTTGGCACTCCTAACAAATCGGATATAACAGTAACAGGTAAAGGAGCAGCAAACTCTTCAACGATATTAACTTCACTATATTTTCCAATATGTTGTACAAGTTCATTTGCAATAGCCTGTATTCGAGGTTTCCATTGTTCTAAACTCCTTGGAGTAAATGCTTTAGAAACGATAGAACGTACATTGCGATGTTCTGGTGGATCAGTAGAATTAATATTGATTCGAGTTTCTAAAGGAGGGATTGAGAATTGTCTTCGCTCCCTTCTACTTGAAAACAGGCGATAGTCTGATAAAACACGATTTACGTCCTCATACAAAAATACATTCCAAACATCTTGCTCTTCATCATAATGTACGGGGTGATTATCCCTCATAAATTGATACCACTCATACGGATTCCACAATTCCTCTTTCGTTTTCAGCTTTGAAATTTCATGAACTAAAATCACATTTTCAGGCGAAGCCATAGTCCTTTCCTCCCTTTTCTTTTACAATAAAAGTGATGGGTCGGTAATTCAAAGTTGTATAATCTAACATATGTTATTTTAACATATACTAAAGTGGATTTTTCGTAGGAGAACTTGAGAAATAAATAAGGGGGATTTTTATGTATGTTGATATTTTATTGCTCGCAGAATTGACGTCAGGGCCAAAATATGGGTATGAAATAAAGAAAAATATCCAAAATCGGTTAGGAGAGAATTTTGAATTAAATCATAATATGCTTTATCCTTCTCTTCGACGTTTTGAGAATATGGGGGCTATAACGAAAAAGGTACATACACAAGTCGGAAAACCAAACCGAAATATGTATGACATTACTGAAGCAGGAGAAGAAATTTTTTCTGAAATGTTACGCGAGTTTCCCGAAAAACTCGCGACAAACAATGCAGAATTTCTTGTTCGTATCGCGCTATTTGAAAAACTTGATTATAAAGCTAGAAAAGAAATTTTAACAATACGCCAAAACGTACTACATAAACAGCTTACTGCTATTCAATCTTTAGATGCTAGTTCATCTTTTATTACGGAAGTCATTGAATTTAGTAAATCGCGTATTGAACATGAATTGCTCTGGATTACATCACTTATGAAGAAAATATGAAAAATAACAAGAAAAGTTAAAAACAATGAATGAAAATGAGATTTATTATCAATACTATAATTAATAAAAGGGCAACCACGATTTGGTTACCCTTAAAAATTTATACTTCCGGATCGAAAGTTTTGCAATCTGTTTCTTCTGTAGTCGATGCTTGTTTTCCTTTATGACTTACTACATAAATTGCGTCTGCGCTACATTTATTACCGTTAGCCCAAAATTTACAATTGTTTACTTCACATAAAACGTCTTGTGCCATAGTATCACACCTCCTCGTTCTATTATCATTAACAAAATTCGGAGGTATGATACTCTTTGTTATGCATTTTTTATTCCATTTTTAGCTTTCTTAATGGCTCTATATCCCCTTGTACAATAGCATCTATATTTTCAGTTATTTTTTCAATATCAAAATGCCACCATTGAATTTGCAGTAATTCCTCTATTATTGTATTTGTAAATCGTTCCTTTATTTTATTTGCGGGGTTTCCACCAACAATTGTATATGGTGCAACGTCTCTAGTCACAACAGATTTAGCTGCAATGATTGCACCATCTCCTATTTTGATTCCAGGCATAATGGTTGCATCCATACCAATCCAAACATCATTACCTATGACTGTATCCCCTTTGTAAGGTAGATCAGACAAACTAGGTGTATGCTTCTCCCACCCATTTCCAAATATATTAAATGGATATGCCGAAAATCCATCCATCCGATGATTCGCTCCGTTCATAATAAAGGTAACTCCATTTGCAATACAACAAAATTTTCCAATGATAAGGTGATCACCAAGAAATTCATAATGATGTAATACTCGATCTTCAAATGTTTCTCCATCTTTCGCATCATAATATGAATAGTCTCCAACAAGTATATTAGCTTTCGTTATTGTATTTTTTATAAAGTGAACATTTTTATTTCCTTCAATAGGGTATTTAACATTTGGATTAGGATTCATGTTGCACAGCACTTCCTTTCCTATTCATTTCACTCTCTACTGCTATAACTGGCTTTAAATTGTATATAGGTAAAATAAATAATAATCCAATTATAAATAGTAAAGCTGTGCCTTCGTACATCGTACTTAATGAGAACATTTCTTTTAATGAACCAGCAATACTCATTGTTACTACCATTGAACCGGTGAATAGCGGACTTAAAATGCCATTTACACGACCAATAAAATCAGTATCACTATTTTGAATAATGAGCGTATTAATACCTATTTGAATACAAGGAAGAGCTAAACCGCTAAAAAGTTGTGCTGTGAGTGTTACCCATAAATTGGTGGAATAACCTATAATACCGATGCCGATTGCCTGACCAAGCATACCGATAATTAACATCTTTTGCGGCGCAACATTTTTTGCAAACACCATCGCTAAAGCACCACCAACAATCATTCCTGCACCATTTACTGTTAGTAACCATTGTAAACTCTCTTTTGATAATCCTAACTGCTCAGTTACAATAAAAATACCTAACGGCTGAATTAAACCAATTCCTAGTCCTGCTGCCATAAAACAAAGCCCTAGCAAAGTTAATGCTTTTTTCTTTTTCACATATTTAATACCATCAAGCATTTCCTGTAATAAAGTGATTTCTTTTTTCTCATTATCATTCTCAAGATCTTTCGGAAGAAATAACAACACAGCTGCTGCAAGTAAAAAAGCGATACCTGTAATAATGATTGAAATATAAATTCCAAAACTATGAAAAATAAATGTTCCAAGAATCGGTCCTAATACCATAAATATCGCAAATATTGTTTGATAAATAGACATTGCTAATTGAATTTGTTCTGCCGATAAATGCTGTTTAAATAATTTCATGCCAGATGGTTGAGAAAACTGTGAAAGAATTGCAGAAATAAGTGTGACAAAAAATACGATTTTCCACGTTCCAAACATTAGAGTAATTAATACAGCAAATACCGAAATAGAACTTAACGTTTCACACCATACCATTGTCTTCTTCGGCTTCCACCTATCAGCAAACGTTCCACCAATAAAGGAAAAGATGAAAATTGGAGCAAACTCCGCCACTGAAATCATCGAAATAGCAAAAGCATCACCCTTTGTCATTTCCATTACATATAGTAATACCGCAAAGTTCCGAACCCATATTCCAATTTGTAAAAATAATGCTGATGCTAAAATCCCTTGAACAAACCGATTTTTTAATACTTGTGATACCCCATTGTTTTGTTTCGTTACTACATTTGTCGACATAAAAAAGCCTCCTATTTCATGTTCTGAACAGGAAGCAGCACAAATCATATAAAAAGACTATATATTCGCAGAGCGAAATACATCCCTTTTCTATAAATGTACAGACTAATCCTATTCAGAAGAATATTTCGTTTTTTAACGAAGATCTCTTATAAATAGAATTAGTTGATCATTGGGATGTTTTCACCCTTCCGTTTCAAATTTAAATAACACATACATACTCTATGTAAAACATTTTCAATGTATGCATGTCTCCCTTTAACTATTCTAGAAAGTTAAAGGCAATTCCTCTAAAGAACGCATTAAATAGTTACCTTGCCATTTAATGTCTTTACGATCGCCTTTTATTTGTAGTTCAGGCATTCGGTTGAACAAAGTAGTAATAGCGATCTTTGCTTCTAACCTCGCAAGTGGAGCTCCTAAGCAGAAATGACTACCATGGCCAAAGGCAATGTGACGGTTGTTCTCCCGTGTAATATCAAATATTTCTGGATTTTCAAATACTGTTTCATCACGGTTCGCTGAAGCCAATGCGATAATAACCATATCTCCTTTCTGTATTGTTTGATGGTGAATTTGAAAAGGTTCTGCTGCCCATCTTGCAGTTGTAACCTCAACTGGAGAATAATAACGCAATCCTTCCTCAATAGCCGAATCAATTAGTTTTGGATTATCTTTTAATAACTGTAATTGATTTGGATTTTCAAGAAGTGCTAATACTGTATTTGTTATTAAATTTACCGTTGTTTCGTGTCCCGCTACAATTAGTAACATGATCATCGAATATAGTTCTCGGGCGCTAAGTTTATGACCTTCACTCTCTGCAAGTATTAAAGCACTCACCAAGTCTTCTTTTGGCTCTTTTCGTTTCACATCAACTAAATATTGAAGATATGTAATAAACTCAGATAGTTGTTTTTCAGTTTCTTTTATTTCTTCAGGTGTTTCTGGTGTTGCAATAACAGCATGAGACCAAATTCTAAATTTCGCTTGATCTTCTTTTGGAATACCGAGCATCTCACTTATCACAATAATTGGTAATGGAAATGAATAATCATCCACAAGATTTAATGTACCTTTTCGCTCTATATCACTTATCAAATCATCTGCTATTCTCTGAATTCTTCCGTCTAATTGTGCAATCATCTTCGGTGTAAAAGCTTTTTGAACTAAAGATCGTAAACGACTGTGGTTAGGTGGATCTGAATTTAGCATATGTGTTGTCAAGTGATCACTATTATCAACGGAAAGATACATGTTCTTTGTATCTTGAGAAAACACATTTTTCCAATCTTTTTTTAAACGATTATCTTTTAAAAGTGGCAGAGCATCTTCATATCTAGTAATGAGCCATTCTTTACCGATTTCAACTTGGTTTACAAATAATATTGGTTGTTTTTTTCTCGATTCTTTATAAATTTCATACGCATCTTCTTTAAACTGAGCTGAAGCTAAATTAATGCCATCCTCTATGCTTAACCCAACTTTATTTTTCATTGACATTGTATTCCCTCACTCTCATTTGTTGTTGAAAACCAACCCAACATATGCATTATACTCTAATAAAAACGCGAAAATTGTAAATTTTTAATCAAAATCTCACTTCGTATATTGAAAAATAAAAAGTGAGAAAGTAAAATCGTTTCACTCCCTCACTTCTCTTTATGCGAAGCACATAAAATTACTAATTTGTTGATAGCGATAACTTACTTTACGACGACGACCACCTTGCCACGTGTAACCTGATACTCCATTTCTTCTCACTTCAGTCGGGAAGAACCATAAATCCCTTCCGAAAGGACCAGGACGATGTAAGCGTAAATAGCCCCATCTTCCTAGACAGTTACACATCCAGGATTTCATATTACCTGGTTGTGCAGGAGAAGCAAATGTAGACGGTAACGACGGCGCTTGTGACGGAGGTGGTGACGTTGGGGCATCTTCCGCATCATCTGGTCTGTAATCTTCTTGTTCAATATCTCTCACTTCATTTGTAAGTTCATACCCGTAGTTTTGTGGATTATAATACATCGCTTGATCATATGGATAATTTTGTTGGTTATACATATTAATAAATCACCTTCTTTTCATTCATTTCCTTTACCATTCATATGTGATATGCCATCTCTGGGAAGCTTATGTATAGCCTAAATTCAACAAAAAATAAAGCTCGTATTTTAAAAATACGAGCTTCTTCATAAACGGAATAGATGTATTATTTTCTTAATTTCACACTATAGAAACGCATTTCATCTAATGAACCTTCAAATTCAAATACTTCTTGTTTAATTAATTCCTTTAAGCGATATTCTAAAAACGTATCGCCAACTGATTGCTCTACAAGACCAAGTGCTTCACCAATTACTCTAGGAGCTTTTCGGAATTCTTGATCAGCACCTATACTTTTCGCACATTCAATAATAAATTGATCAAAATAATTTTCTTGTACAGAACGCACTTCATTGTCTGTCCAAATTCTTAAAAATTCCGTACTTTTCGATAGACTATCCCACTCATGTTCAAACTGCATACGATTCTCTACAGTTAAATACGGCAATTTTACAAAACTTTTTTGAATTAGAGCTAAACTTTCAGGTGGTAACTCTCCTGTTCCACGAATAACATACTCTAGTTTTAATATTTCTTTACTTGCTTCAGATGTATTCATAACGCGAATATTTTTCTTATCTTTTAATTGCGCCATTACAAAACATAGACCTACATGTTCATGTGCGTTATCTGCCTTCCAAATGGTAATTGGTGTTTCATTCGGAATTGAATGTAAAACTTCTAAAGTTTCCTTAAATCTTGGTAAATACTCTTCTTCAAAATAACAATCATAAGAAGTTAAGTTATTTACTAACCACTCTTTTCTTGCTAGTTGCCCTTCATTCATATGTAACTTATTTATCGGCCCAATTGAAAAGAATTCAGAAAAAGCAACAACCATCTCTTCCAATCGTTCTTCTTGACCAAGCATATGCTTTAAACATCCAGCTGTTGAATCATCAAATGCAATATGTACGTGTGAGACTTCTTTTACATTTCTTTTATAAGATGTATTACTCGTTAGTTGCTTAGGAATATCCATCAAATTTTTAATAGTATCTTCACTATAGTTTTCTTTTAATAAATTTAATTGGATTAGAATACTTTGAAGTAAATGTTTTGCTTCATCTTCGTGCATATCCTCTACAGCATTTTTAATTTTATCTATCATGTAAACCCCTCTATTCATTTCGAAAATAACGTAGATTATAGTGTATCATTTAAGTGTTACTCTTTAAAAGTTTTTTAGTCAAATCATGTATTAGAAAGATTGCTAAATAATCTTTTGTAAATCTCTTTATTTAAATGTATAATTATATAGAAAATAAAAATATAGGAGCTATGTTTATGGAGAAAGTATTTCCTAATTATAAACATTATCTAAAAAATTGGAGATTTATATTTATTTGTATATTACCTACTATCGCCTTTTTATATGCTTTTGATGTCATCTTTGAATTAATATTTCATCAAGATTTCTATTTATCTAACTTAATTTTTGCTATTATTTTATTTTTAATATTTATGAGCATCAAAGATATGTTTAAAATTAAAAGTTAAAGATCCGGATAAAGTGAAACTTTAATCAGTGGGGGTTTTCTTCATCCCCACTGATTATTAGCCCTCATCAATCGGACTTTAATGGGCAGCCCGACCCCCACCTAACTTCTTTGCTTTCGCTGAATTTTGAGGTGGGGTCTTACTGCCCATTAAAGTGGGATAAAAAAAGAGCACCCTGCAATCAGATGCTCTCATGTGATAGAGGTTTTTCTGAGTATTAAGTAGGACACGAAGGTCTTGTCCCACTATCTAATATATGCTTGTACTTATTTTTTGTGCATGTACGAAGTATCACTATACATTCTCTTCATAAATTCATTGTACAATTAACATATTTATACATAAAAAAACATCCCCCTTGGATGTTTTTTATGTACCTATTTTTAAGCTTCCATAAACTTTGCCGGTACACCAATTTTTTCAACTACAGAAGATATATTAGTAGGATTAATCATTACATTTTCAATACTAACTAATTTATTTTCTAATAGTCCATTCTCTGTTGTAATAAGTTTTTCAAATCGCTCTAAAGTCATCGAAAATTTATGTTCACTTCCGCCATTCATACTGACTTTTACATACTTCATCGTGCACCCGCCTTTCATAATAATCTATAATTCGATAAAAAGGCGCTTACATCCTTTTTATTTAATACTAGATTTTACACTTTTACACTTGCCAATTTACGTTTATATTTAATATGAAAAAAACTGATACTATTTTTTATTCACATTATAATTGCGAGTAAAAATGATAAAGATAGAAATGCACAAAGTGGTATAAATAAAACAGTATCCATTCTAGCAAAACGTGTATCTTTTTTTCGTTTAAAGATACCAAAATAATGAAATTCACCTATTACTCTTAGAAAAAAAACAACCATACAAACCCAAGATCCCATTCGAACAATAATATTAGGAAATGCGAAATGAACAATATTTGTTTGTTGTAATAAAATTATTGCTGCCATACTTAGTAATAACGCAATGAACAAAGTCATCCCTGTACCTGGTGTAAAAGCCTTTTCTCCAGCTTTTGTTGGAATGACACTATTTGTCGCCCACTTACCTCCAAAAGCCCAATAAACATGTAAAAAACTAACTAAAAATAATATACAGACAGAAATATATGTAATAATAAACATTTTGTCCTCCCATTATTTTATTTTAGTCCTCGATTTTAGAGTATGCTATAAATTCCACCTTAGCAATCTATTTTTAATAACATAAAACCCCTTAATGATTTTTCTTAAAATTGATTAATCATTAAGGGGCTTTTAACTTTATTATGCATTATACCGATTTCTACGACGTTCCATCCTCGTTTGTCCTTGAGCAGTCTCTTCTTTATATTGAGGTATTTGCTCTGCCATTTCATATGTTGCAACTGCAGTTGGTTCTTCGTAATTATGCTCACGTATTTCTTCAGGCGTTTTTTGTTTCGATACTTTGCCACCAAACTTAAATAATTTTAACTTAAATTTCGGTAATCTTGGGATCGGAATCTGAAATGATTGCTTTTTACGTTTCTTTTTTTGTTGAAATAAAGTTATATTTTCTTTATAATCCTCTTCTTTACGGTGTAATAACATAGCAATTAATCCACCTAATATAAGTCCACCAACTAAAAGCATAAGATATTTGAAATTACTTGTCATTAAACTCGACATACGTTCAAGTATGACTAACGATTGCACTTCTTTAATATCCCATAGTAAAGCGGCCCATAATGCGAATAAACCGAAAGTAAGCCCATATGTACGAAAACGGAATAAACATGGGATTAAAGCGATACAAGCAGCGATTTTCGCATTCGCTATGATTGAACTTGTTGAAATATCTTGATGCCAAATAACTAACAATAGTGTAATAAATGGCGCATATGCTATCCAGCTACATATACGTGAATATATTTTTTTCGCAAAATAACTACCGAAACTGGTGAAAAATAAAAGGCCTCCAATATATAAAGATTGTTCTAGTGGGATTTGCTTTAAAATTCCTGCAACTGGAAAGAGGCCGCTCAATAGCATGAATAGCACATCTAATTTCTTCACAATTCCTCATTCCTTTCCAATTTCTTTTGAATTCATTCATATTGCTTTTCCAAATGATATAGTTTTTTATTTCTAAAAAACATCTTAATCCTGTATGGAAATAAAGTAAATATATAAAAGAGAGGATACATGACAAAAGATATCCTTATTTACATGAAAAAATGACAAATCCTGATCGATATAATGAGCAGGATTTGTTTATTATTATTTACAGTAGAATAATTGAATCTTTCTTTTCTATTTTTATAATATCTACATCCAATTCATCATCAAACTCTTTAAACTCTCTTGCATCTATATCCGTCATATAGCTCTTTATTACTTTCGCCATATGCATAGAATATGGCATGTGTATATTCTTTTCCAAAAGCATACTTGAATTACAGCACATGTAATGTACCATTTTGGCAATATAGTTCCTTTCAACAGCTTTTACACCTAGAGGTAATATTTCAAGTATATATCGATGCAATGTTTCACTATCATTACACAGATACTCACCAGTGCTATAATACATTCCCTTTTGATCTATATATAAACTCGTACTATCTAGTACGTCATCACATTCTATCACACCGTATTTTGGTACATCAAAAGATGTATTTATTCTTACAGCATTTAAGTTTGGAACCTTTAGCACATCTGGAACAATGTCAGGGAAAGTATCTATATCAATTTTTTCATTTTGTAACTCTTTTATCCAATGTTTTCTTACATTCGCATCTATAATGAAGTATACTTGCTCATTTTGCTCTTTTGCAGGTTGTAAAATTTCCGCTAATGTTTCAGAAACAAATTGTTTAAATTGAATGCCCATATCATTTCTTTTTGAAGGCTGCGGCAAAAAGGTGTTATGTTTATCTACATTTAATAATAAACGATCAATCGTTTGCCACTCTATATTCCCATATAATTTATATGAAATTTCTTTTCCTTTTATTTTTGAAAAAATGGGTAAGAAATCAAATTTCGAGATTCGTTCAATTGATAAATTAACATATGTACAAGGTAAATTTATCTTATTCCAACTACGTTTTAAAAATCCTTTTTGTTCTAATAAACTCAAAATACCATTTATAATCGTTTTACGAGACACACTTTGGCCTATAAATAAATTAATAAATGCTGAAATACGGTTTGTTCGTGCAAATCCTTCTCTAACAATTTGCTTTGGATCAATTTTTTCACGTCCATCACAATTTTTCATTGCAATTAACGCCAAAGTCGCATCATTGCGCTCACCTGCAGTAGCATAAACCGCTTTCATAACATCCTCTACTAAATTCATTTTATACTTCTGGCAGTATTGCATTTTATATGGATTTTGCAATACCTTTTCAATATTACATCTTACTATTTTTAGCAATACTGGAGAATCTGCATTTAATATATATGATGACTCACTGATTTGAGCTAACACCATTTCACTTTCAAATAAAGCTTGTTCTACTTCCAGCGATATTTTTTCAGACCATATTTCTAGCGTTATAGTCTCTAATCCTTTTGGTGCAATTAAAGGGAATACTTCATTCCTATTATTTATTGCTAGTTTTTTACATTCTGGTAGTAATGTGAAATAAGTGAATTTTTGCTGAAACCCTTTAAATAAATACTCTCTCTCCTCTACTTTTATACCAGGTTTTATTTTAGTACCTTGAACTTTATATATTCTTTCATTATATGGAAGCAACACCCTAAGATTTTCTCCTAGCATATAATCTTTCGGATATTGAAGAATATGATCTAATTCAACTTCTCCACCTATACGAAAATCCTCTTTTAAATTTCTAAATATCTTAATCCATTTGATACCGTTTGTAGCCTGCTGAACTTTTAGTTTTACAAATCGTAATTTCTTATTATTCAATGCAAATTCTGGAGTAGAAATTAATATCATGCCCCGTTTTCGTCTTAATAGCAAAGGAATGTCTGGATGGTTATATTCTTGATAAAACCTCCGAATTCCTATTGAAACATTTAATAATGGAATGTTCTCTCCTCCGCGCGTTATATATTCGAACCGAAATACATAAGCGAAATAGTCTTGTGTTTTTTCATCTTTAATAGGCTCTGACATCGCCTCACAAATATTTTGTGATCTAAGAGGAGAAAAATATATATCTTCTTCATTTATATTTTCTAATTGTACAGGACGTTCACAAAAAATATGTGAAATTAAAGCGGGCACCCATTTAGAATATACTTCCTTATCATGTAGTACTGTTAAATTAGAAATTAAATCATAATGCCATTCATATTTTGGTGAACCTATTAATTTATTAGGTTTCCAATCATGAATAATCTCATACCAACTTTGAAAAATATAATCAAGTTGTTCTTTTCTAATAGGTTCTTTACATACAATCCATGGTGTATTTTCATTTAATACATATGGATTATGCTGAATAAATAATATATCAGAAAACATATCATATAATCTTTCATTCAATCGTTTCAACTTACTCGTTAATAAAAATGTCTTATAATGTATCTCTACAATATCGAGCCATTCAATAGGAAAATATATAAATGATACGCTTTCGTTTAAAAGAGGTTCTATTATATTTTCAAATGTTAACAACTTTAAATTTTCCATAAAATGATTACTTCCTTTCTTCATTTTTCTTGATCTCAAAAAACTAAAGTATCATCACATAATTTAATTATTTAAAAAGAGAAGCAAATACCGCTTATCCGACTTATATATTAATGACATGACTCTGATAAAAGTTAAAAGAAATTTTCATACATAGCCCTCCTTTCATATTATAAATACAATACATTAAGATTATACAATATAAGTAACGTATTGTATTTGGGATTTACAATAATTTTACAAAAGATTATAAAAGAGGTATTGACCATACATATGTATATCCATACCTCTTTTCACTATCCTATTACCTTTTTCGCTTCTTTATTCACTGACCACTGTTCTAATGTATAAGTCATTTCCCAAAATGAATATTCATATTGACTGCTAATAATAAAATGCTTTTTCATTCCTTTGCGGTCAGACTCTGTCACATGTATTGTCAGATTCATTTATTAATGATGTAATAAATGGTGACGCAGAAAGTCGTGCAAAATGGGGAAGTTATGCTTTAACTCAAGTTGGTTTAGGACTTATTGGTAATAAAGGAATAAGCAAAATCACTACACTCGCAAATGGTGCGAGTGTAGCAAAATTCTCAGAAGGTATTTCGCATTTTACGAATAAATTGCAAATGGGAGATCGCTTTGCATATGCTAGCGTTAGTGAGTTTAGAGATATTCCAAAAACTTCTTTTAATTCTTTAGAAGATGCACGTAATACATTTATGTTTGCTGATTCTGGTAATTTAAATACACCTAGATTCCAAGAATATCTTAGCCAAGTAGAAGAAATAACAAACAGAAAAATCCCTGAAAATCAAAGAGAATTGCTTCAGGAAGCTTTAGAAAAGAATGCTTATGAACGATTAAGCAAGGAAGAAGTAGATCAAAGAAGGGCTGAGTTCAATACTATAAAAAATAAGCTGATAGCTGAATGGGAAAAAGAAACAGGCCAAATATGGCCTACATATACAGAGGAAGTTATTTCCAGAAGAGGTAAAGTATCACGGAGAATTGATAAGCCATTTGATGCACATCATTTTATTGAAAATGCACATGGCGGAGAACATGAATGGTGGAATATGCACCCAGCTAAATACCCTGATGAACATCAAGGTGGTATACACGCTAAGGACAGTATCTCAAGAGAAATTTTAAAAAAGTAATTAACGGAGGTAACGAAAGCTATGTTTGATTTTTTGAAAAAGTATGTTGTAGCTAATGAAAGTGTAAAATCTGACCAAACACCTATTTTCTATCCTTTAAAAAGTGAGGAAATAGAAGAGGCAGAAGAGCTGTTAAAAATGAAATTCCCTAAAGAATTAAAAGATTTTTACAAGGAAATTGGTTATGGTTTTTTAGAAGCATCAGATAGGTTCTTTTTTAATAGATTTATGGACCCATTTTCGGTTTCTGATTTTCGTTTAAGGGAAGATATTTATGAATACAACCCCAATATAGATGGTGTTGATGATGAAGAATCGCTGGTTTTCTTTGAAGTAACAGAATTAAATTTTTTAACAATTAAATTCAAAGAAGAAAATGAATTAGGCCAATGTCCTATTTACTCGAGTTCTACAAAAATAGCGGATTCTTTAGAGGAATTTATAAATAAAATGGTTGAAAATCCTGATTATTATATTTAATCTTTTTAAACAAAGAGAGAGTCTGCTCAATATAAGCAGACTCTCTTCCTACTTCACATGTACATAGGCTTCATTAGTTGTTACATAGTATGTTTTCCCTTTGCTTTTGTGTAGACAGTTACTTTCGCATCAATCGTAAATTCTAAACCTGCATCTACTGAGCCAATGATACCTTTTGATGAGCATTTAAAAGTTCCTCTTGATAAAGTTTTTGATTAAGGAGTGTTGAGAACAATGGGGAGATATCCACTAATAGCAATCATAAAATAAAATGAGGATAAAGAAAATGTGATTTACAGTTTTGGT
Source organism: Bacillus cereus group sp. MYBK245-2 (assembly GCF_051916145.1). Classification (NCBI taxonomy): domain Bacteria; kingdom Bacillati; phylum Bacillota; class Bacilli; order Caryophanales; family Bacillaceae; genus Bacillus; species Bacillus cereus group sp. MYBK245-2. Next base: position 172,298 of record NZ_JBQAGB010000009.1, read on the forward strand.
CCAGATACCGAATCTTGTATGTTAAATCCAGAGCTTTATAGTAGATGGAATTTTAAAGTTGCAAAGAATGCAACTAACCGTGTCGAAGCATTTATTTTACTAGATGATATGCCTGAGAAACATGTGGCCTTGTTATATAAATGCGTTCATAAAATATATGCTCATATAGAGGAAAATGGTGGTATAGAGAATATGAATAACATTGATTTCCCGGAATATTTCGAGTTTATTGTTTAATAGATATCAGCATTAAACTTTGACATAATAATTATAAGAAACCGACTCTCTTTTATAGGAATCGGTTTCTTTGTCATGCTGTTACTAAATTAATATATATTTACATAGGCCTCATTAGCTGTTACATAGAATATTTTACTTAACCTCATACCACCAACCTTTACGGTCAAGGTATCCTTTAATTGCATTAAGTTGTGTATCTGATGTTGGCTCAGAAACAAAATACAGTTTCTTATTCCCTTCACACATTAAAGAGTCGTTAACTTTTGCTACCTTCTCTTTAATATATGAAAAAAGATAAGACTCTTTAAGATGATTCTTTTTGATTTCTCAATATAAAGAGTCTTAGATTTCCGCTAACAATCCTATACTATATGAACAAAGAGTAAGGTACGATTGAATGATTGAATATATCCACTAGCGATGGCACTATATTCTTTGCCGGCATGTACATGTATAAAGCTAATATTTTATATGAATATTCATAGTCAGTATTCATATATTACAATAGCGTCAGAAGTACCATTAAAACAATTAGAGCAACTACCACAGCTGCCACAACCGCCACAACTAAAACAACCAAAACAACCGAAGCAACCAAAACAACGGAATCCACCACAACGAAATCCACCGCAACGACCTCCACAACGACCACAGCCACCACAACGACGAGCAGCATCTTCAATATAGTAATATGGATATTGGTTTTGCTGGTCCCAATACACAACATTTCCAGACTGGTAATCATTAAGGCTTAACGCTTGTAGTTCTTGTTGAAACTGATTCATTTTCATGACCTCCGTTTATTAACTTTTAACCTTTTGACGCTTTCCTATATTTCCTAAGTAGAAATAGCGCTATAAAGTGAAACGTTAATCAGTGGGGGTTTTGTTCATCATCCACTGATTATTAGTTGAACCAATCGGACGTTAACGGACAGCCCGACTCCCACCTAACTTCTTTGCTCCAACTGAATTTTGAGGTGGGAGTTTTACTGTCCGTTAACGCGGGATAAACTAAGTTCAATACATACACCTACAAAATATGACCTATCACTAGATAATGCACCTTGTTCATGTACCTATTTTTCCACGGGCTCATTTTTATAAATTAAAAAAAGACGCATTTAGATTGATGCGCCTTTTTGCGATACTTCTTTTGTTAAGTATTATTCATACCTGTGAATAGCAATACCTCTTCTCTTTATCCTATTACGTTTTGCTCTTCTGTACTTACCGGCCACTTTTCTAATGTATAAGCCATTTCCCAAAATGAATATTCATATTGACTACTAATAATAAAATGTTGTCTCATTCGATTTCGGTCTGCCTCTGTTACTTTTTCAGCTATTGCATCTAATCGTGTAATTTGCTCTTCAACTAGTGTTCGGAACCAATCGGATCCATAAGCAGAAATCCATTCCTTATAAATTGGCTCTTCTGGCTTACACTCTTTTAAACGCTCACCAATTTCATAATATAACCAATAGCAAGGTAAAATTGCTGCAATAACATCGCCTAAATGTCCTTCATACGCAGCACGATACATATGTGAAGTGTACGCATATGCAGTTGGAGCAGGGATAAAATTATCTTTTTCTTCTTGTGTTATCCCTAGTTTCTTCGCAAAATTCTCATGTAATGATAATTCCGCCTCATATGTATTTTGGGCATGGTGTGCCATACGAGCTGTCGTTTCTAATTCCAGTGCTTTTGCAGCTCCTAATGTTTGTACTCTAGCAAAGTGACTTAAATAATATGAATCTTGAAGCACGTAATAGCGAAAACTAGCTAAATCTAACGTTCCTTCACCAAGCTTTTTTACAAAAGGATGATGAAAACTAGCTTCCCAAATTGAGTCTACTTCTTTACGTAATGATTGTGAAAAAGTCATGTAAATCCCTCCAATTATGTATGAAATTTAAGTATTTACCCACCATTATTAAATCTGTAAAACAAAAAAACTTTCTTTACAGACGTAAAGAAAGTGAAATTGACAGTATTTATTCATAAAATAACAATGTCTTTCCCACTTCCCTACGCTGGCATTAACCAGATCAGGTACTAAGAGTCTCAAATTCCAATTTGATCTCAGCCTATAATAGGCCCCCCTAGTGGATAAATATATAAATTTCGTATCGTATTCATCATAACATACTTCATGTTACTGTCAAAAGTATTCATGGTACTGCTACTTAAAACCCTTCTTCTTCCCTTACTCTTAATGAAGTTTCAATAATCATATCTAATAGTTTACTATAGTCAATTCCCGCTGCAGCTGCACTTTTGGGAAGTAAACTCGCTTGTGTCATCCCTGGTAATGTATTAACCTCCATTACATATGGAATACCGTCCTTCACCATCATATCAACCCTTGCATAAACACTACATTTTAATGCTTTATAGCAAGCCAGTGACGCTTTGTTTACACGTTCCTTAAGTTCAGCTGGAAGTTCAATAACTTCTTCAATAGTACCTACATCATCATATTTCGCATTGTAATCAAAGAACTCCGCCGCATGTCGAATTGAAATGATGGGTAACTGTTTACCATCAAAAATGGAACATGTAATCTCATCACCTTTTATATATTTCTCTATTACTACTTCAGAATCCCATTCGAACACAGTTTCCAACATTGAAATTAATTCATCTTTACCATAGACAATCTTTACCCCAACACTAGAACCACCAGAGTTTGGTTTTACCACTAATGGAAATCCTAACTTATCTAATTCATCAACATTTAGATCCTCCATTTTTGTAAGTTCAATCCAATCTGGTGTTTCTATTCCTTCATAACGTAAAATCTTTTTTGACATGTTTTTGTCCATACATATACCGCTAGATAACATATTGCTCCCGCTATAAGGAATACCTAAACTTTCAAGCGTTCCTTGAACTGTCCCATCTTCTCCGTATTTTCCGTGTAATGCGAGCAATGCAAAATCAATGTCTTTCGCTTTTTCGATTAAATCCATTTTTTCATTTAATGTAATTGGTACAATTTCATATTTATTTTTATCTAAATTTGCAATCATTTCATTTCCAGTCATAATTGATACTTGTTTTTCAGAGGATACTCCTCCCATAATAACACCAATTCTCATTTCCTCAACTCCAAATTTCTTTTTTTATCCCGCATTAACGGGCAGTAAGACCCCCACCTCAAAATTCAGCGGAAACAATGCAGTTAGGTGGGGGATCAACTGCCTGTAAAAGCCCGATTGGTGAGGGCTAATAATCAGTGGGGGATGAACACCCCCCCACTGATTAAAGTTTCACTTTATTGTATCACCGATTATTTTGATTCCCCGAACTATTTCTTCTTCTTTCAAACGTGAAAATCCTAATCGAAACGTGTTCGCTCCTCCTCCATCAGAATAAAACACATCTCCAGGAGAAAATGTAACCCCTTGCTCATAACACTTTTGCAAAAGCCTACGGGCATGAATTTTTTCTTCTAACTCTATAAATAAATGAAGTCCACCATCACCGGTCATTCTTTGAAACGGAATGTACTCGTTACACGCCCCAACAGCTAACTCATATTTTTTCTTATAAACAGACCTTGCCTTTTTTAAATATTTTTCAAAATATCCTTCATGTAAATATTGAAAAAGAACAGCTTGATCTAAAGTAGATGTGTGAATAGTTCTTGCTCTTTTCACACTTTCTAAATAATGAATTAGTTCTTTATCTGCAATGATCCAACCTACACGCAAGCCAGGGAAAAGTACCTTTGAAAAGCTACTAATATAAATCACATTATTACCAGCACCAGCAAAAGTTAATAATGGTGCTAAATGTGAACCTGAATAACGTAACTCTTCATTAAATCCATCTTCTATAATAGGAATCTTATATTTTGAAAATAATCTCATCAGTTCCGTTCTTTTCTCTGAACTCGTCACAATGCCGGTTGGATTATGATAGGAAGGAATTAAATACGCAAAATCAAACTCTTTTTCACGCAAGCTTTTTTCAACTTGATTCGTATCAATACCATCTTCATTCATATCAATACCGTGAACTTCAAGGCCATGTAAGCGGAATAGTTTCAGCGCAGCATGGTGAGTTGGATTCTCACAAATAACTCGACCTGATCTCTTTGACAACGAGGATATTACAATGTCTAACCCTTCTGTAAATCCATTTGTAATTAAAATATCTTTGTTCGAAATATCTACACCTTTCATTTCCATATAATGAAGTAGATATTTCATTAACGGTCTATAGCCTTTTGCGTATCCGTAATTTAATACGACATCACCTTCAATGGACATACGAGTAAGAAAAGCTCTTTTGAAATTTTCCACATCAAATAGCTTTTCGTCCGGAGCAATACTGTTAAAAACAATCATTCCTTTTTCCCAACGAACACCATGTTTCATTAAATCTAATTCATCAGCTAATAAAGTAACTGTATTAAGTTTATTTTTCCAATCTATTTCAACAGACGAAGTGTTCGATATATCAACCTTCGCAACAAAATTTCCTTTTCCTTTAACTGCATAAATGAGCCCTTCTTGCTCTAAATCTGCATAAGCAGCGAGTACAGTGTTTCTGCTTACACTAAGTAATTCACTTAGTTCCCTTGTTGAAGGAATTTTTTGATCCCCGAGCAAATGCCCTTTCATAATCATCTTCTTTAAATAATCTTTTAATTGAATATAAACGGGACGATCTTTCACAACTTTAAAATCTTTAAACAATTCCTTACCCCCTGCAATCATTTTTGCATAATTATTTCATTCTCAAAAGGTCCACTACATATGTATTTTTTATAAAGGGCGGTACGGTTTTATAAAATACAACTTTAATCAATTAGTAACTTTACTCCCCGTTAATACGTGACAAATCTTTACGATATAAATTAATTATATCTTTTAAAGCTGCTGCTGCGGCTCCGCGTGGATTTGATGCACCACCAATTGTAGTAACTTGGCCCATCGTATCTGTAAAGAACGTAATCCCTTTTTCTGTCCCATTTACATTTGCTAGCGGATGATCTTTATCTATTTCGCACGGTTCAACATTTAAATTCACATTGCCATCCTCATCTTTATATGCTGATGCAATTAATTTAATAAATTTATTTTGTTCCTTAGCATTTCGAATGTGTTGTTTTGTAACATGTTCGATTCCTTTTATAGGTATATCGGTAAGCGTATTCTCTGCTCCCATTAAACTGTTTGTCAAGAGTAACAATTTACACGCACTATCAGAACCACTTACATCTAATATTGGGTTCGTTTCAGCAATTCCTTTACTTTGCGCTTCTTTCAATGCTTCTTCAAACGTAATATCTTCCTCATTCATTTTCGAAAGAATATAATTTGTAGTCCCGTTTAATATTCCTTCTATTTTTTCAATACGGCAACCGGCCAAACTAAATTGACCAATATCAAGTGTCGGTAATGCCGCAGCAGTTGCACCACTATATCGAATTCGTACATTTGCGATTTTTGCAGCTTCATTTATTTCTCTCCAGTTTGTAACAAGCGCACCTTTTGAAATTGCTACTATATCCATTTGTTTTTCAATCGCTTGTTTTATATATTGTTTCCCTGGATTTCCATCTTTAAGGTTTGTAACTGTTGATTCTACCAGTACTGTACCACTTATGTTATCTGTTGCACGTTCCTCAGGATGATATTCTATATACTTCTCAATTGCTGCGCTACTGCTACCATACGTTAATAAGTCCTGAATAGATAACCCATCCTCATTATGTATTGCAACATTTCTACCTAATAAGCCACTTACAACTAACTCTATACCATATGTTTCATATATATATGAACATTTTTCATGTAGTAATTTTATAAACTCTCTTCCTACTGTTCCATATCCTGATAATACAACTTGAATTTTCATAATATCCCCCCATATTTTTCTACCAAATCCCACTTTCAATATAATGTCAACTACCCCCACTGAGATAAAGCCTTTCAGTGGGGGCTTGAGTTCGAACACTAGGTCTTTTCGTCTATCGCTAGACAGTTTGACGCTCTAGCATTCATGCCACCTTATGGTAACACCCCAAGTATATTTTTGGTTGGTACTAACAACGAACGATTGTTTTCCCACTTGCACCACCCTTTCGAAAAAAAGCAGTTCTCCCTTGTGGAAAAAGCCACCACTCAGATGAATCTGGCGTGTGCTACAAGCCCCGACAAGTCGAGTACACATAGATGGTTGACGCACCCACTAAGCTATGCGCGAGGCAACAGCCTTACGTTTTTACACTTCTAATAGAATCGGCGTTCTCACTTTGAGATTTTCATCTAATTCTACAACTCTCGATTTTTGCAATGTATTCAGCGCACCATTAATATCAGCATGGATACATGTTCCTGCTTTACTTTGGTACAGACCACGCGTGATTCGTTTGCCACTAAAGAGATACTGCATCTTATCATCCTTAGACCAAACTGGAACCGGATCTTTATCCAGAAAACTAGCTTTTGAAGTATAGCTTTCTTCTTGTTTTAAAAAACGAATGCCTTCTTTTATACATTTATTCTCAATTGCTGCAATCAATTTCTGAAATGGGATTTGAACAAACTTTTGATTATTCTTTTTCCCTATATCAGATTTTTGTTTCCAACCCGTGTTATACCCTACAACAATCGTATCTATATCAAATTCTTTCACTTTTTTGAACAACAGGCCTACCGCTTGTGAAATGTAACTATTTATTTGTCGTTCTCGTTTATGCCAAAGTACAGCCATTTTATTCGTTACAATTCGTTTAGAAAGTCCGTTTTCTACATTTTTCAGTTGTAGATTACGTATCACTTTGTTGAAGTACTGGTTAATAGATTTTAGTTTTTTTCCATCAATTAAAAATGCATCACCTGTATTTGTTACGCAACTTACTAATCTATCTACACCTAAATCGCAACTCAAAGCGTTACTTGTAGTCGTGGATGGTTTCTTCATTTGAGAAATGTGCATTTCATATGTGTAATGCACCTCAAAGAACCGACCTTTTTGCTTCGGTACAATCTCAATATAGGAAATTTTTTTATGTCTTAAGTTTTTTGGCATACGTATTTTAATGGAACCGAATTTTTTTCTGAATGCAATATTCATCGGAATAATCCAATACCCGCTCTCATCCACTTTTGGAACTTGGTAGATTTCAATAATTCGTTTGTCAGTGGAACGAGAATAATTGGGAAACTTCGGACGACCTGTGAACTTCTCAGGATTTTTCTTCCACTGTTCCATTGCTTTAAAAAAACTCTTCACTTCTGTAAATAAGGATCTACGAATCGCTTGAACAGAGTTTGATTGCATGCCCCAGTAGTTCATATCGGCTTGCATGGCAGTGTCCACTTCTTTTACGGTAGCCATCTTATTATCATTCAAATAGCTTTGTTTCATGGTATACAAGCCAACATTTCGCAACGCTTTTGAGCTATGTGACATGCGCCTAAGTAAACGAAACTCTTTAGCTGTGAGGCAAGCTCGTCCGATATTCTGTTTCTGCGTGAATCGTTGCATCGTTTCTCTTTTCTTTTGTTTCCGTAATACTTTCACCGCTTTCTTTCTAGCCATTGTTTTCACCACCTTTCTTAGAGCGTTCATTAAAATTATTTTTGACAAATTAATATTTAGAAAGAAATGAAACAAGAACATGTTCTGCATCGTAATTCCTTTTGGATCAAGTAGCGGAATGATAATCATTATCCAATTTCGTTGCCTTACAATCTATTCCCTCCTCATCTACATTATATCGTAAGACAAAAAGAAACAAACATTCGCACTCAAAAAATTACTATGAGCGAAACAAAAGAGTTCAACCTACCTTCTGACGGCAATTCATCTCCACCTGAATTGTTGGGCTTCACCCGTAACACAAATCAGATGGAGTCTTCTTCCCAAAATAGGTAATCCGAAACCACTATAAGCCGATTATGTCCATGTTTCTCAGCATGTGTGGCACCGTAGTCCACTGTACCACCGTTAATTTGGGCATATAATTCACATGCACGGTCCCAATTACTAGAAACTGGCCCAACAGCTGCGGTATGAACTGTATAACCATTACGTTTCAACTCTTCCTGTATATCATGAACACCACCCCAATAGTTTACGCCAAGTATTTCTTCTCTACCCCATCCAGCAAATCCATTCACTAATATGATCGGATAATTATTTTGTTGACTCTCTTCAGCGTATATTACTTTCGTGGCGAATGAACATACAGTCATCAATGCAAAAAAACATATTTTAAAAAATAACTTCCCCATACTTCCTCCCTCTAATAAAGCGTTTACACTTTTTAGTTTACAGCATGCTTTAATAACTTAAACATAATGTAAAGTATTTTATATACGTTGTATATATAGAAAACATATACAGATGTTGATAAATATTACTTCAACTAAACATTTACTTTTTACAATACAGCTTGTAAATCTGTTTATTTGAATTTATAATTAGATATAGTTTCCTCATGTTAAAAAGATTTAAAAACCATAAGAAAACTAATCTCATTGCTTGAAAAGGAGGAAAAAGCATGCAAATCGGATCAAATATTCATACATTATCTCAACCTACTAAAATAACTCCATCTACTCTTGAGCATAATACGATCTCTTCTACTAAACTTGAAGATAAAAAATCAAATGATCCCATCAAATTTGATATTCGTTCATCTGAAAAAGAGATGAAACAACCTGAGCATAAATTTAATGAATTAGATTTATGGAAGATGCTAAAAGATAAAGGTGTTCCTTTATGGATTATACTTGAAATGCTACAAAAGGCTCGTAAAGAAAAAGAAGCACAAAATAATTCAGTTCAAAATTCAAATGCGATTGAAGAAACGAGTGAGACTCGATTAAATGAAGTAATGTAAGTTATTTAAACGGTATTAAAAAGAGCTCGAGCTTGATAAAGTATCCATCAACCTCGAGCTCTTTTTTAAGATTTTTCTCCAATCGTTACAAACTGAACTGATACCTCATCTCTATAACCTTCAATTAACTTTCTTACTTTTACATATTCATTAGTCAATGTATTATCTGTCGACATTTTAGGTTTTTCGTCGCCTAAAGATTTTTTCAAATGAAGAAGTTGTATTTTTGTTTCATTTGCTTTTATTTCATTATACACATTATTTTCCGCGACAATTACATACGATAGTAGTCCATAGTTTCGATTATTACCAAGCCAAGCATCCCTATCATATGTAACTGGTATCGCTTTTCCTTCTATTTCAATACTTTTTATATTCTTTTCTTCTTCATTTATAAATAGTAGCGAACTTTCTTTTGGAAAATTTGGCAACGTATCTAAAGGTTTGGAAAGAGATGATTGATCTCTTTCACGAAAAATTTTTGCTTTAATCATCGCTTTTGCAGTAGATTCATTTAATATTAAAACCCTCTTTTGGTCAAAGCTACCTGTTTTCACAGAAAAAACTTCATGTTCTTTCGTGTTTTCCTTATAACGATCTATAATAGTTGAAGTATTGTCCTCATCTCCAATAACTAGTACGCCGTTTGCTGGAAATCTGTTTTCATTTTTAGAGCATGCGCTTACATTTATTAACAATAATATACTTAATATGAAAATAGATATTGTTTTTTTCATCACAGTTCCTTTCATAACCAAAATTGTTTTTTTACATGCTTTTCTGCAATCTTACTTGCTCATAATCTCTATTGCTCCATAGTTTTATAAAGCTTTTTTAAATAGCGCCAACGAGTTATATAGAAATATAAAACTTGTATACAAATAAATGAAATTAGAATTAAGATAGAACTATTTAAAATAGAAAATTCGACCAATTGTTGCAATGCCATATAAGCAACCACTGTGTGAATTACTGCAATGATAATCGGTAAAAAGAACATTAATAATAACTGTCTCGTTACAACTTTTTTCAACTCTCGTTTACTTAATCCCATTTTCGAAATCATTTTATATTGTTGTTGATCGCGATCCAAATCAGTATATAACCTGAAGTAAATAAAACTAGCGGCGAATGTGAAGAAGACGATTCCAACTAAAACACTTGCCATCAGTAATAATCCATTTGTTTGTTTTGCACTTAACAACTCTATAGTTAGAGCTCTAAATTCAAAATGTATGTCTCTAGGCTCTTTTTCGAATATATTATTTAATTGATTTGAAATTTCTTTCGTTTTTAACCAATCATCTACAACAAATCCATACGTTCGATATTGAATTATATTTTCATAATCTGGACTACTATTAAGCGGAATTTCATCATACACATAATCTTGAATAGCAATATAAATCCCTTCCGTATCATGTGGCAAAACTAAATTATCTACAGTTTTTTTCACATGAAATGTCTTTGTCCACTCTCCTTGAATGACCTCAATATCCTTTTTATAATCACCATTTTTAAATTCCTGTTTTTGTGATACCATTCCTGGGATTAATAACATTTCATCTTCTTTTTCAATTGTTTCTTGTTGATAACCGAGTGCTCTCGCAAGTTCGTTATATTCACTTAGTTTCATTACATATACATTACTTTCAGTATATATGTATGAGGATGAAGCCATTCGATATGGAATATTAGCATCAGCAAAATATTTTTTTATTGTAGAGAGATGTTTATCCGCTATTTTGTTTTTTTCAGGAGCTACATATAGCAATGTATACGGGTTTGTCATCCTTACCAAATCTTTATTTCCAAGAGCAGCTGTCGTTCCAATTGCTGTAAAAGCAACTGCTGAAATAATAGATACTATAAAAAACATTGTTGCATTATCTTTCATACGATAAATTAATTCTGAAAATGTTAATATATTCGTTCTTTTTAAAAAGAAAGATTCACTCCTTTTCGCAAGATGCAATATATAAACGCTACACTGTGTATATAAAAAGTATGTTCCTATAATTACTAAGAGCACACCCATTCCGAGTGTAATAAAACTATAACTTGGGATAAAGCGAAATACTAAAATATAGCCATACCCTATACTAAACAAAGAGAAAATTGATAATAAAATTGACGATTTTGGTTCAGGTTTTGGCTTTTCCCCTGCTTGAATCAGTTCCACAAGCTCTGTAACTTTTATCATTTTAAATGTTACTAGCGAAACAATTAAAAATAAGAACAGAAATGTAATGACTGTTAATAATACAGCCTGTACTGGTATATAAAAAGGTAATCCATTGCTAATCATTAATACACTGGCGCTTATTAATAAAACTAGTTTAGAAAAAATGAGTCCAATAAGAATACCTATACAAATTGAACCAATTCCAATTAACATATTTTCAATTAACAATAACTTCTTAAGCTGTCTCATTGACATACCTTGCATCATTAAAATGCCAAATTCTTTCTTACGCGTTTTTAAAAATGAACTAACTGAATATAGAATGAAGAAAAATGAAAATACAAATATCAACCCTTGCGAAACTTTAAATCCTAATGTACCAAATGTACTTATTGTTGAGCTTGTTGATTTCAACTCCCCCTGTAAATCAGGATGAAATAATAAAAGTGCATACGTAAAGAAAATCATAATCGAAAATGCACTACTTAAAAAATGAGCAGCATATGTACGCTTATTTCGAAAAATATTATTAAATGCGAACTGCCGAAAAGTCATGCCTTTTCCCTCCTAACAAAGAAAGGACATCCATAATCTTTTGATAAAAGGTTTGCCGACTTTCACCACGATAAATTTCGTTATACAGTTGACCATCTTTTATGAAGATTACTCGGCTGCAAAAACTAGCTGCATACGGATCATGTGTAACTAACATCATCGTTGCCTTTTCTTCCTTATTAAGCGTATCCAGCATCTCCATTACATCATTTGAAGATTTAGAGTCTAAATTCCCGGTCGGTTCATCAGCAAGTAATAATTGCGGCTTATGAACAATTGCACGAGCAATTGCTGTTCTTTGAGCTTGTCCCCCTGAAATTTCAAACGTTCTTTTATTCAATATATCTGTAATATTTAATTTCTCTGCAATTTCTTCTACTCGTTTATTCATTTCTTGCACAGAAACACCATCTAACGTCATCGGCAATACGATATTTTCCTTCACTGTAAGCGTACTAAGTAAATTAAATGATTGGAATACAAATCCTAATTGTTTTCTACGGAATAAAGCCAAATCTTCAGATGATAACTGGAAAGGATTCGTACCATTTATTACTATTTCTCCCGATGTTGGAGAGTCGATAGTAGATACCATATTTAATAATGTTGTTTTTCCGCTACCAGATGGGCCCATGATCCCTATAAATTCACCTTCTTGGATTAATAAATCAATATCTACTAATGCTTTAAAAGGTATTTTCCCTTTATATACTTTACTAATATTTTTTGCATGTAAAATTTCCATTTCTATTCTCCCTTCATTTGCACTTCTCACAATAGAGTGTAAATGAATTCTCTTATAGCTCATATTGATTCATCTTTCATTTATCTTACACGCTTGTAAGATTTCTAAAAAAACCGATAATAACATTATTTACAAATTAAAATTAACGCATAACTATCTTATAATAATTGTATAGTGGTAAGAAATACAATCTCCTATCTTTATTATACGAAAAAGAAAAGACCGATAATGGTCTTTTCCTTCCCAAAGTTATATTTTTAACTTACGCCTTTAATTGAAATGTATTTGATAAATACTCTCTGCATCATTGACCGTAAACTCTTGTAGGTATAGATCTCCACAATCTATTCTAAATAACTTAGTCACACTCTCTTCTCCCATGTTAATCCCCCTTACTTATATTAAAGCTCCTTAATCTGCTTCGTAAGTTCCATAAATCGTTCATCCAGAGCTTTATATTCTTTGTCTTTAGAAGTTAAAAAGCTTAATTTCCCTAATACTTCTTGTCTTTCTGTTTCTAACGTTAAACGTAGCTCTTCAATTTCATCTCTAGTTTTCGTAGGTTCTTCAAGCTGCTTTTGTATCGTATTGTTTACAAACACAAGTTTTGTGTTTGTTGTTTTCTCCAGAAAATATCGATCATGAGAAACGATAACGAGTGTTCCGTTATACTCAGCTAATGTATTTTCGAGCTGTTCACGTGAAGGCAGATCAAGATGATTCGTTGGTTCATCTAAAATAAGTACATCTTTTTCATCTAAAATATAAGCCATTAGCTTACATTTTACTCGTTCTCCCATACTCATATATCGTATCGGCTCTTTCCATTGGGAAGGTTCAAACCCTAAATGTTTCATTAAATTTTGGACTTTTCCTCTTTCTTCAAACGTCTCTTTGAAAAATAAATCTTCTGGTGTTTTTTCCAGCGGTAAATCAAATACTTCTTGTGTTAAATAACCGATGTTTGCTGAAGGTGAAATCCATACTTCTCCTTCAGCAGTTTCGTTTCCCATAATCATCTTCAGTAAAGTTGTTTTCCCGCTACCGTTTGGTCCAACAATCGCAATCTTCTCACCGTGTTGAATTGTAAAATTAACGTTTTCAAATAATATTCGATTATTAAATTCTTTCCGCAATTGTTTTACTTCTAAAAAACGTTTTCCTACTTTTTTACTCGCTTGAATAGAGAATTCAACTGAATACTCCTCTTTCACAAGTTCTACCTTCGTTTTCTCTAGCTCTTTTTCGAGACGTTTTCGTTTCGACTTCACTTGTGCATCCATGCGCTTCGCTTTTACACGATAAAATTCTTTAACTCCTTCTTGTTTTGTAGACTGCGCATGTGCCTTTTGTGACCATGAACTTAGTTCTTTTATATGAGTTTCTACTTGTTCTATCTTTTTTTGTTGTTTTTCATATTCACGCTGCTGCGTCATTCTTTTATGCTCACGTGCTTTCATATAACTCGTATAATTACCGCTATGGTCAATTAATTTCTTATCCTCAATTGACCATATTCTAGTCGCGACAACATCTAAAAAATATCGATCATGCGATACGACGATAACTGTACCTTTCATATTTTTAATTTGCTTAATGAGAAATTCTGTACTCATCTCATCTAAATGATTTGTCGGTTCGTCTAATATTAAGACATTAGGATTTTCAGCAAATCCTTTTGCTAATCGAACTTTTAGCTTTTCACCACCACTTAAAGTACGAAAATCATTCGTTGGCACGCCCCATTTCGCAAGAAGTTCTGCTTCTTTTGCAATTATATCCTTACTAACAAAAGATTCTTTTTCTTGTTCAACATATGCTGTTGTCATGTTCATTTGCATCCATTCAACAGTACCTTTTGAAGGCTCAATCTTCCCATTTATTAATTGAAGTAACGTTGATTTACCGGCACCATTTTTACCAATTAATCCGATAACATCCCCTTGTTTTACTGTCACATTCATTTTCTCTAACAACATATTTTCCTTTATTTCAACATAAACATCATTTAATTTTAATAGTTCTTTCATAATACCGATCCCTTTCATTAAGGGAGAATAAAAAAATCCTCCCAAATAAATTTGGCAGGATTAGTCGTTAAAATATTTATACCCAAATAAGCTATTACGCAAATCAAATAGCAATACCGTTGTATGGAAATTGGGCAGACTAATCCTATTTTTTAGAAATTGAAATGTATTGAATTTCAACATTTAAAAATAAGATTAGTTAATCATCGTCCACCCATCATTCCTTTCCGTCATTAGTAACCATATTGTACCATAATAGTACTGTATGAGTAAATGCAATTATTTGTGCTGTTAAAAAGATTGCTTTCTTTTAGACTTATTTATCATTTTTCAACTTCATATTGAACAAGCAAAAATTACATTGATTGTAATACGTCCTTTAGATTTCCCCTGTAAAAAACTTCTAAACACTCTATTATATAAAAATAAAATGTTATTCGTTACCCAATAATAACTTATTGTTTTTCAATAAATTATTATTGATTACTCCCCTTTAATAAGCTATTATATAGTTGCAGAAAATATTAATGTAAGGATTGAATTTATGGACAGGACATTAGAAATCACAAAGTTAAATATGTTTGTAAGGATTTTTATCCTCCCGATTATAGTAGGGATACTTGTTGGTATACTAACGAAATTGGGGCAAGGTATACTTCCAGGAAATTGGCATTCATTAGCTAACTTAGGAAGCGTTTGGTTAGTTCCATCCTTTTTCGTGGCTAGCCTTAGTTATTCTAAGCGTACAGCTATGCTTTCTGGTATCCTTGCACTACTCGGTATGGTATTAGGCTATTATGGTTATGCAATAGTTATTAAAAATGTAGCTCACTCTATTTATTTTATATCTGTATGGATTGTATGTGCATGTATAGGAGGAACTATCTTTGGAATTGCAGGTTTTCTATGGAAAGATACTACAAATCCACTTCATAAATTCGGAAGCGCACTTTTAAGTGGAGTTTTTGTAGCGGACGGACTTCACATTCTATTAAACTTTGAAGATTACAGTCACATGTTACCTGTTGGATATACGGAAGTGATAGTCGGAATTATCTTGATTCTTGTATTAGAACGCTCTAATGCTTATCGTGTGTCTTCTTTCTTAATGATGATTCCTATCACTATTTTGGGGTTAATTGGGTATAAATTATTAAGTTTGTTTACTTAATTACAATACTGTATCATGAAAAAACAAAAGACTAATTGTATTATAGTCCACAAAACATATCACGTATTCGAACATTATACTTATACATAGGATAGGATCCATGAAGCTATCTCTTTCAAAGGGGTGGCTTTTTTCTTACAAAAATATTTATCAGCTTTTTATTAAATCCTTCAAATTTAACAATCGTATTTATTAGTGTGTCATTATACATACTAATATGACGTTTTACCATTTCATATAACCGCTAAAAAAAGGCTAAAAAACTTATTTCCAAAGCTCTTTAGCCTAGATCACTTATTTATACATTATAAAATTTAATTCGTACAACCGTACCTTTACCAACTTCTGAATGGATTTCTACACTATGTCCTAATTGCTTCGTAATTTCATATACGAGATATAGCCCCATTCCAGTTGATTCTTTAAAATCTCTACCATTTTCTCCTGTAAAGAAAGGTTTAAACACTCTTGGCAAATCTTGCTTCGGTATGCCTACACCGTTATCAGCAATTTCAAGTATAACATTATTACCTTCCTTACAAGCTTTCACTTTAATCTTCTCTCGACTACCAGATGAATATTTAATCGCATTTGATAGTATTTGTCCAATTAAAAATTGTAACCATTTCGCATCACTTTCTACTGTAATGTCCTTATCAATTTTAAGCTCTGGATATACAAAATTCCGGATAAAGAAGCGTTTATGTTCATGCACAGAATCATTCACTATTTTATGTAATTGTACTCTTTCCACATAAAAATCTTGTGTAAATGCTTCTAAACGTGCGACATACAGTGCCATCTCTAGCCCCTTTTTCAGCCTATCTGTTTCCTCATTTATACTTTCAAAACGTGGATCCACTTCATCCTGTGTAATTAATTCTATTACAGATAAAGGTGTTTTCATTTGATGAATCCACTGATTCATAAAAGTTAAATGATCATTATTTTTTCTTTCTTGTATGTGGAGCTGATTTTGATAATGGCGATATTGTACCTCAAGTAAGTCTTGAAGCGCAGCAGATATAGCTGCAAAATCAGATTTTTGAACAGATTCATCTAAAGATTGCATCGGGTTTGCTAATCGTTCATAGAAAGTACGATGAGTAAAGTAACGAAGTACTAAATAGCCTACCATAAAAAAGGCACCTAAAAACATTGCATACAATGCCGTCGCGATATGCTTATGCCCATCAAACCAATAAACGAGAAATATGGATAATAGTTGAATGACTGTAAAACAAATAAGAGGTATATGATCACGTATAAACAGCCTTATCATTTTTCCATACCAGTATCCCAAGTAATATGTAGTCTATATCCAACACTACGAATCGTTTCAATCGCATCCTCAATATGTAATGTTTTTAACTTTTTTCGCACACGTGTTGTATTTACACTTAATGTATTATCATCAACATATGATTCGCTATCCCATAATTTATTTAACAACACTTCTCTACTCACAAAACGCGGATAATTTTTCATTAACATTTCTAATAAAATAGCTTCATTTCTCGTTATATCAATTTCTTGATTCTTAAGCTTCAATACAAGCCTTTCAGGATATAAACAAAGACCCTGTTGCTCAACCATCCGTTCTTCTACTTTCGGTGCATAATCTCCGTAAGCACGTCTTAAATGACTTCGAATTTTAGCCATTACAACTTCGTAATGAAAGGGCTTTGAAATGAAATCATCTCCACCGTTTTCTAACGCCATAACTTGATCCATCGTACCTTCACGAGCTGAAATAAATAATATCGGACACGTGGAAACTCCGCGAATTTGACGACACCAATAGTACCCATCAAAACTCGGTAAATTAATATCTAATAAAACTAACTCTGGTTGTTCTTCTAAAAAAATATTTAATACATTTTGAAAATCCGATACAATAATTCCTTCATACCCATATTTCGCAACATGTGTTGATAATAGTTCTGCAATTTTCATATCGTCTTCTACAATCATAATTTTAACCATGTGTTTACTCCTTTTTCGATCCACAATCTTATATTCAATTATATAAAATAAATACTACCTTTTTTTATATAATCCGTAAATCAAAAAAGATACTTTTATACAAAATCATCCTTCTTCTATCATTTCTTATTTAATATGGAATTCACTCATAGTAAACCCCAATTTCTCCACATAATTCATCCCTAATTCCATTCGAGCAGTCTTCAGCGGGTCAACCACTTGACAAACTTTTAAATTGCCGGCAGCCGATAATAAAAGTGTTGCATCAGCTTTAGACATTTCTAATTCTTCATGTAAAAATGTCACCATATTACGTACAGCACGATTCGCTGCATCATCTAGCAATTTTTCTGAAGCTATCGTCATTACTTTTTCTTTTTGAATAGCCATTGGTAGTGGCCATTTTTTCCCTTTTATAATTTGGACTGTTACGGTTACCTCACCAGCAACCTCTACTCCACTAACCCCAATTTCACCATCGCCCATCGCTGCGTGTAAATCACCTAATGCTAATAGAGCACCAGGAACATTTACAGGTAATAATAATGTTGTCCCTTCTTTTATCTCTTTACAGTCCATATTCCCGCCGTGATCATGTGGTGTGCCACATGAAATGCTCGCTTCTTTCGGCGCTGTTCCAATTACACCGATCATTGGATTAATCGGGATTTGTAGTTCATTTGAAAACAAAACATGTTCATTATGTACTGAGACAATTTTCACTGTATTTTCATGTAGCTTTTCACCCATTACACCAAGATTTGCACCTGTAGTTAAAACGCCTTTCTCTGCAATTTTTATCTTTTCAATCGTAACAACTAATATATCACCAGGTTCTGTACCATTAATATATACTGGACCAGTCGCTGGATTAATCCGGTTCCAATCTAACTCTTGGAACACAACATCTTCAGAATTAATTTGATTTTCAAAGCAATCATATGTTTCAAATATAAGGCGACTCCCAATTTCTACTTCCATACATGGTTTATTTTCTGGTGACATTGCGTAAATGATATGGTCTTTCTGAATTCGATGCATATTATCTCTCCTCTTTATATTAGTCTACAATTACTAATTAGCTTTTTTCATAAAAGCTCCTTTTAATAATTAATGAATTTACATATAGAAAAGCACTTAGCTTATTTTCATACATACACTCTTTACTATAACAGGTAAAGAAAGTTGGTATCACTATGCCCCTTATTCCATATAACGAAAGCGATGTTGATTTACTAGCTCGTTTAATGCGTGCTGAAGCTGAAGGCGAAGGTCGACAAGGTGAACAACTTGTTGGCTGCGTAGTAGTAAATCGTGTATTTTGTGATTGCTTAGATTTTAAACAACTCCGTACCGTACGTGATGCTGTATATCAAAGCCCTGGTGGATTCGAAGCAGTGCAATACGGATATTTTTATCAACGCGCTCGTGAATCAGAAAAAGAAATCGCACGAAAAGTTTTACAAGGTGAGTGGCGCTGGCCTGCACGATGGGCTCTTTGGTATTTCCGTCCAGTTGGAGCTTGTCCGCCCGAATGGTATAATCAGCCGTTTGTAGGACAGTTTAAAAGTCATTGTTTTTATGAACCTAGTGGTGATGAATGTCCGAAATTGTATTCACGGTAGTAAAATTTGGAACGCAAGTACTTAGCTAATTACTTGCGTTGCTTTTTTTAGAAATCTAATAATTCGATAATTTTTTCGATACCTACAACATGTATTAATAACGGTATACGAGGACCACTGGACTGATTCATAATAAGCCTATAAATTATAATAAATAATTGTTTTTGATTTTCTTTCATTATTTTTTTATTTTCATGATGACAAAGCGCGTACAATTGTTCCATTAAGTTAGAGTAATCTTTGTTAGAACGAAGTATGTTGCAGACTTCTACTAGCCGTTCTTTCTGTCTTTCATTTAATGTGTTGTAAAACTCTGTATTTCTCTCTTGATTTACTGCAATTAATTTTTCAGATTGAAAGTTTCTTATCCAATACTCTGCACGATTACATATCGCAATCATTTCAGGTAATCCGTAACTACTATCTATTTCCCCAAATATATTTTGTAAAATAGATGAGTCAAAATTTAATAACGGCAACGTTCCTGCTACTTGATTAAATCTCGGATATTCTTTAAACTGGCTATCAACTTTTGAGAGTTTAATTGCATCAAATAAATCTTCATTTTTGAGCGTTTTATTTTTATAACTATCTTTTAATCGTTCATACTCTGTATAATTGCGAATCACATCTTCATCAAGACCGATATGAAACGCTGCGTCTGGCCTATATTTTGCAAACATAAATAGAATCACTTCGGGCAAATACACTTTTAGCAACTCGCTAGGTGTAATACTATTCCCTGAGGAACTAGACATTTTTTCATGATGCCCTTTAATTCCAATAAAATCGTAAGCAATGTAATGAGGCGCTTCACGATTGAATATTTTTCTCGCAATTTCTTTTGATACATTATAACTACCCGTTTCTGATGAATGATCTCTTCCGCCCGGCTCAAAAACAACATCCTCTATCATCCATCTCATCGGCCAATCGATTTTCCAATTCAGTTTCATTTCATTTGTATTTAATACCGATAATTCAGTTTGATTTCCGCATTCACATTCATACCGAACTGTTTTTAATACTTCATCAAAATGTGTAATCGTTGTCGCATCTTTCCCGCATTTCTCACAATATAATGTAACCGGATAAAAGCCCTCTCGCTCTTCTTCACTACACTCTCCCGTTTTAAAACTCATTAAAATATCATATATTTCTTTTCTTTTATATAAAGCCTCCAATATGTTTTTGTTATATCTTCCATTTCTATATTCAGCATGTTGATATATGAATTCCACTTCAATCCCAAATACTTGAAGCGATTCCTCAAACTCTTTTTCAAAATGCTCGGCATATGAATTATGACATCCATACGGATCTGGTATATCACAGTATGGCATTCCGATATACTTTACAAAAGATGAATCAACATTTTTAGGGACTTTTCTAAATCTGTCGTAATCATCCCATGAAAATATAAAACGAGTCTTTTTCCCTAAATCTTGAAGCGCCCTTACAACAAAATAAGTCGTTACGATTTCACGAAAGTTCCCAATATGAACAGAACCAGATGGACTAATTCCAGATGCACAAACAAAAGTTTCTTTGTTTGGATGTTTTCTAATTAATTCGTGTGCTACTTCATACGCCCAATGCATATACTACTCACCTCAATTATATTTTTGTTCTCACATTTTCATTTTTTTGCACTAAAAAAACTCCCACCCCCAAGATTATTCATCTTGAGGACGAGAGTTATTAGCTTCGCGGTACCACCTCAGTTTGTTAATATGTCGCCATATTAACCTCTTCAGGTACGGCAAAATATGCTTATACCCTATCTCTATAACGGGAGATCCCGTCGCACCATCCCTAAATAAATTAGTTCCTTGCGCAGCTCCAAGTCTTTTTTCATTAAGATGTATACTGCTCTTTCTCAGCTACCAGAGCTCTCTGTACGTATTCTTTCTTAACTACTCTTCTCTTCCATGCCATTTTACATATTAGTTTTTTCATATGATAATTTAAAATAGTTTTATTGTCAAACTTTTCCGAATCAAAAACGTATACTTATCTAAAAAAATTCTTTATCGCCTCTAATTGAATTTTATGACTACACTCATCACAACAATATACCCCTTTTGGTTTCTCTTTAAATCGCTTATATTTTTCACTGCCTTCATAAACACGAAATATATTTTTACAAGAAAAACAAACAATTTCATAAAACATCATATGCATTTTCCTCTCAATATTTATACATTTTTTTAATCACTCGAGAAAATCAGTTTTTCCATAGTACAAATCTTAATATTTTCTGATTAAAAGGTTTGCCCCTATTCTTATCGAATTATATAAATATCTTATAAAACGAGGTGAACATCTTGGACAGTAATATAGAATTAGTTTTAGATGCGAAAGCAAGTTTAGCTGAAGGACCATCTTGGAATGAAAAAAAGCAACTTTTATACTGGGTTGATATTGTGGAGAAACAATTATGCATATTTAGTCCTACCGCTAATACAAACCGAGTAATTGCTCTCAATCAACAAATTGGCTGTGTTGTTCCATATTTAGATGACATACTACTCCTAGCTATGGAAAATGGCTTTTATTCTATTAATGTAGAAACAGAAAAACTGACACATATTTTTGACCCTGAACCACATTTATTTAAAAATCGTTTTAATGATGGAAAATGCGATCCGGCAGGACGTTTTTGGGCAGGTACTACAGATACATACGGTATTAATGCTGCTGGCTCCTTGTATTGTTTAAATAATAATTTAAAGGTAGAGAAAAAAGTTTCACATGTAAATACATCAAATGGCATAGCTTGGTCACCTGACCATACATACCTTTACTATATCGATACACCTACTAAAAAAGTAGTTCGTTTTCATTATGATATATGCTCTGGAGTAATTCGTAATCCAAGTGATGTAATTATTTTCCCCGAAAATGACGGTCTACCTGATGGTATGACAATTGACGAGGAAGGTTGCTTATGGGTTGCTCATTGGGGAGGTTCAAAGATTACTAGATGGAACCCTTCAACTGGTGAACAAATATTAAGTATCCCGATTCCAGCGCTATATGTAACATCTTGTACATTTGGAGGGCCTAATTTAACCGACCTATATGTTACAACAGCCAGAACAAGAATGACGGATGACGAATTAAAGCAATATCCACATGCTGGTGGTATTTTTCGAATTCAAACAAATGTAAAAGGTTGTCCTACCCATTCATTTTACAATAATAATATTGGAGCTGAAACACTATGAATCGCATTAATTTTATAAGACAAGAAGAAAAGAAATATCATGACCTTTGCTATGAACAATACAAACTATTTGAAACTGGTTCTTGGCTGTACAAGCCGGTTAAAACAGTTATGGATTTGATGGATTATTTTGAAGGAAACAACAACTTGCAAGTACTTGATCTCGGCTCTGGCGTTGGAAGAAATAGTATTCCCATTGCCCAAAAGATTCAAAATGCGAGTGGTACTGTTACATGTGTGGATTTACTTGATTCTGCTTTAACAAAATTACAAACTTATTGTAAAGAATATGGTGTAATTAATAATATTAAAACGGAACAAGTAGCAATTGAAAACTACTACATCCAACCTAATACTTATGATTATATCGTTGCAGTATCCAGTTTAGAGCATGTTCAATCAGAAGAAGATTTAAAAAAAGTGCTCCATTCCATAAAAGAAGGTACAAAAAGCGGCGGTATGAATTGTTTAATTATTAATTCGAACATACAAGAAATTGACTTACATACAAATGAAGAGTTAGATGCTTTAATTGAAATTAACCTTCCTACTGAAGATATGATACATCTATTAAAAAGTATTTATAAGGAATGGAAAGAAATTAAAGTTGAAATAAAAGAATTAGTCTATGATATTGTTCGCGCTGAAAGGCATATTCAATTAAAAACAAATGCTATTACGTTTGTTGTTCAGAAATAAAACTATAAAAGGTAAGGTTTTTCCCTCATATATTCAGAGAAACACCCTTACCTTTCAATTATAAATTCTTCAAAAAATTGCTTCGTTATTAGTTTTAGCTTTATCTAAAACATTATTTTTATTAGAAATACTATTCAGCTATTAATTGAATTCATTCATTTATTAATAATTGCTTGTCGAGCTTTTTCTTTATCATCAAAATGAATAGTTGAACCTTTTAAAATTTGATACGTTTCATGCCCTTTGCCTGCAATCAAAACGATATCATTAGAAGATGCCATGTTTATTGCGTGAGTTATTGCAAGTTCACGATCTACTTCTACTTTATAATTCAAATTATTATTTTGCAAAAATCCTTTTTCAATATCTTTCATTATTGCCTGCGGATCTTCCGAACGTGGATTATCAGAAGTAATAAAAACAAAATCGCTATAACTTCCAGCAATTCCGCCCATTATAGATCGTTTTTTTGTGTCTCTATCTCCACCACAACCGAAAACAGTGATAACTTTACCTGTTGAAAACTCGCTAATTGTAGAGAGAACATTTTCTAACGCATCCGGTGTATGAGCATAGTCCACTATTACAAGAAAATCTTGATTTTCATCTATAATTTCCATTCTACCTTCAATACTCTTTAAGTTAGATAAGCTATCACAAATGTTTGTAAGTGGAATACCTTCAACCATTGCAACTGTTATTGCTGCTAATGCATTATAAACATTAAAACGACCTACAAGATTAAGGCTAACCTCTATTTCTCCATTAAAGGACGAAACTAAAAAACGAATTCCTTTTGGGCTTAAAGTTATGTTCTTCGCTTGAACATCTGCTCTATTATGTATTCCATATGTGATAACCTCAGCTGAAGTAATTTTTTTAAAGTATTCTACCGATGGATCGTCTGCATTCAAAACAGCTATTTTTTTATCCGTAGTAGATAAATCATTTCCTAATCTTGAAAAAAGAAGACCTTTTACATGCTTATATTCATGAAATGTTCCATGATAATCCAAATGATCTTGCGTTAAATTTGTAAAAACAGCTATTTTAAAGTTACATCCTTTCACTCTTTCCATATGTAAACCTTGTGACGTAACTTCCATAACACAATAATCTGCATTTTGATTTTTCATCATTTGCAAATTCCGTTGAAGTGTTGGAGGTTCTTGCGTATTAATATCAGTAGGATACCATTTTGAATCAACTTTCACTCCGTTATTCCCCATGATCCCCGTGTGATATCCATAATCACTTAAAATTTTTTCAAGTAAATAGGAAGTAGTTGTTTTTCCATTTGTACCTGTAATTCCAATTAGCTTCATTTTATTAGATGGATAACCATAGAAGTGTGACGCAATAACTGCCATAGCATATCTAGCATCTTTAACAATTATTTTAGGTATCTCAATATTTACATCCCTTTCTACAATTAACGCTACAGCACCATTCTTCACTGCATCTTCAACAAATTGATGTCGATCTTCAAGAAAACCATCGATACCTGATACACATATAAATAGATCTCCATCAGTTATCTTTCTAGAATCCATTTCTAACCCCGTAATTTCTACATCCATATCGCCAATAGTTTCTTTAATCAATAACAAATTCGCCAGCTCTTTTAGTTTCAAATGTCCCGCCCCCTTAAACATTTTCCTTATTTATTTTACCATTTTATATAAAATAATGGCTTAAAATACCATATTGATTTAACGAAATTTATTCATCTTAAATAAACAAAAAATAAAAGAGCACTTGTTTCCGCAAGTGCTCTTTTGGGGATTTTGAGATACCCTATTAACGAAAGTTAAGGTTACTTAAAGTTAAAAGGTATTTCTATTATATGCTTGTCCTCTTTATTTGTGCATAATTAATATATAAACATACTTAATCATTCTTAATAACTTTTAGTTATCGTTCTTTCTTACATATTATCTTTAAGAAATTGATTGAAGGTTTATTTGCCATGTTCTTATTTGGTTCATCAATTTCCGAAACTTGTACTAGTCCATATTTTTTAAAATCCTGTTTTATAGATTCAGAATCATAGAAGAACATTTTTACGCCTTCCATTATCTCATAATAATCTTGCTCCAACTGTTTTCCTTTTCCGTACATTGGAGCTTTTTTAGAAACAGTTGTAAAAACCATATATCCACCAGGTTTTAACTGATTATAACAATCTTTAATAAATTTCTCTCTTTCCTGCTCATTCAACAAATGAAGAAGTGCATGACTAAATATCCCATCATACAGTTTATTATCAAAAGGCATTTCGTTTACTGAACCGTGATAGATACTAACATCTTCTAGTCCGTTTTCTCTTGCTAAATCGATCGCTGTTTTCGAAATTTCAATACCTGTTACATTTATACTATTTTCGATAAATACCTTTGCGTTTCTTCCATAGCCAATACCCGGAACTAATATGTCTTTAACATTGTTTTCCACAAAAAAATCTTTTGTCAAAATTGCAGATTCTGTAGGTTCAAACCCCCACATTGTTTGCTTCTCAATAAAGCTTGATTCCCAAAATTCCATTATGATTCTATCTCCTTGTTCTAATCCTATTTTTAGTATCACATTAAAAACTTATAAATTTTAGTGCTGCGGTTACCTATGCCAAATTAATTTTTTACCACATTCACTATAGGTTCATTGAATATAGCATAATAATAAGCCTATATCTAATTTTAAGATTGGCTTATTATTTCCCCTATATTAATGTGTAAAAAAATAGAAAAACCAATACTTCCGTTGTAGTATTGGTTTTTCTTAAGATAAATTATCTTTTTATATTGTACTGATCTATTACTTTTTCTAACATTTCTAAAGTTATCGGTTGAGCTTTCTCTATTAATTGATAACCAATACGTCCATTCGGTTCAGCTGTAACTTGCTGTAAACTCTTTAAATCATGAATCCCTTTTTCTCTTAATTGCATATATAGTTGTTGTTCCGACATTTTCGCCTTCATCAAATTCTCTTTTACAATCTCTCCATTTTCTACTACTATAATGCTACTGCCATTTAGGAATTGTTCCATCTTCTTTGATTTCAATTCAAAGAAATGAATGATAAGAAGGACGCCTGCAAATATTACAGCTACAAATATAGATGGGCCTACTTTCCGACTTAATACAGGCTCCACAATAATACGTGCAATTGATACTACTATAATAATTTCAGCTCTTGTCATTTGGCTAACAGATTTACTACCTGTCATTTTTAATGCAATAATCCCAGTCAGAATTAAAATAATGCTTTCAAAAATCATATTCATAATAGCCCAATCCTTTAATGGTGAATGTTACTAGCATTCCCATTTCATATAGCATTCTAAATGTATTTTAATTAAACTTTTTTGTAAAAATCAAACTTACATATACTGAAAAAGAATCTATTTTGACCAACCTTTTTTCAATAAGGATTTGATGTTCCATCTTCCATTGTCAAAAAAATAAAAAGCACCCGAATGGATGCATATAGATTAAACTTATTCATTATTACTTTCTTCACTTTCATCATCAACTGATTTGGAGTCTAACATGCTGCCTATATCAGGCGGTAAAGCTAACTCTATTCCAGCTACTGGTTGATTATCTTCATTAAACCATTGTTTCTTAAATTTAATCAATTCTTCATTTTTCTTATTTTCATTCATATTATCCCCCCTTTTATGTTTGATATTAAACTCTTTACTTAATATGTACACTGAGAAAGATAATATACTATTTGTACATAATGAAAGAGCAAAAACCATTCTCTGTTTTCACAACCCGTTGTACCTATTAAAGAATCCCCGTACATGTTACTCCGCGCTCTGCTATCATATTAGTGTCTAAACATATGTGGGCTATGTGACAAGTACCTGGTCATTTTGTTCATTATTCATATGAGACAAATACTTTTAAAGGGGTAATTATTCCTTGACTTAATTCCTCAAAACATTGAATGAGTCCTGTATGTTGTATTTCATGTTGAAAAATCTCTTCTATCCATGGTGTTTGTTCTATTTGACTAAAAAACCAATCTGCATGTTGTTGATAATTATATCCGTCACTTGAACCAATGATCCGCAGTTCTTTCTCATAAAAATCAGCGGTTAATGTTAGTTCCTCTAAATTCCCATCAGAAAGTATACATATTTCACTATTACTGTTAAGTGCTTTTTGTAATGTATGAAATCCGATATTTGTAGCAGAACATTCGAAACCGTAATTATATGTTTCTATTATTTGTTCTTCTGATTCATATATGTTTTTCGCACCAAAATTCTTTGCAAAATCTCTTCTATTTTTATTAGGTTCAACAACATCTACATGCTTAACACCTACATAGTATTTTAAAAAATAACAAGCGAATAAACCAATAACTCCCATTCCAGTTATAAGTACTTTTTCATCCTGTCGCATATTTAGTTTTAATACTCCTTTAGCAGCATCACACGAAAGAATAGATAATAAAGCAACTTTAGGTTTTATTGAATTAGGAACTCGAATCACTTTATGTCCCTTAACTATTCCTATCGTTTCATGTCCATAAAAAGAAACTACTTTATCGCCTATGTTTAAATTCGTTACTTTATTACCAACTCGAATCACTTCACCATAACTTTCATATCCAGTTTTTCTTGGATAAATAGGATTTGTATCTGAAACATCCGATTCTTTATACTGTGGTAACTCTGCTCCAATACTTATTGCACCTGCAATTGTTTTAACGATAATTTCATCATCCTGTATAGAATTAATTTCGCGCGTTTCCCACTTAAGACGTTTTGGTCCTTCTAAAACTAATTTATTTTGTTCCATTTATAACCCTCACATTTTATAAAAATATATTCTCACTAAATTTCAAACAATGTATAATAAATTCATCTAAAATTTAAGCTATAACGTTGACTAGCACCCAACAGTGATAAAATGATAATTGAATTTGATGGATATGGTATAAATGAGTATGTAGCTGGACAATGCGTTTCAATTACGAAATTAAAAAGGATGTATTTGAATGTAAAACATGAGGGGATTTCTAACGGTGGTGTCATCGATCTGTTTTGTGTTCGACATAATTATGAATGTCTTCCCCGCTCTTTTTGTAAAGACATTATAAGTGATATTGTAATCGATCTAGATACCGACTATATTTATTTACCTAACCTATAAGCCTATCTTTGTCCTTTTCCTTTATTTACCGTACATTTCTGCCCAGCACCTAATAAACAATTAACCATAAATTAACTATTCTGATAACATTTTAAGAAAAGTTGTTGCCGCCCAAATGAAATACGCAATTTGCGTCACGATATACATCGTAATTTCAAAACCTGTAAGCTTTCTTTCCCTTTTTATTTTCTTTAAATATCTATAAAAACAAAATGAACATAGAAGTAATAAAACAATAGACATTTGATATAGGTTTTCCACTAAAAGAACTGCCATTTATTTCATCACCTTTCCAATAAAAAAGTATATAGTTCAAGCATATCATATCAATGGAATTAATTACCATAATTTCAAATTAAATAATCTTCCTAAGTAAAAGAAGTCACTTTTTTTTAATGTTTCAATACAATATTATGTAATTCACTACGCTCTATATAATATTAGATTACTTTTTCTCTTAATGTACATGCTTAGGAGGAAGTTTTACATGCAATTGATTCATAACATCAAAAAAGCGTTTCATAACTTATGTGACTACGATACGGCCAATCTAATATCCGCTATTCAATCATTAAATATTACACTTCATAAAATATCTCCTTTTATTACTTCACCAATTAACCTTGAATACGGAAGAAATGTTATCTATAAGTCTGAATTTGTGGAGATTTTAGTATTAAATTTCCCTAGCAAAGCAAAGACTCTTATTCATGATCACGGAATATCTATAGGATGTATATTAATAGTCAATGGTACGCTACAAAATATTACGTACGAAAAAAATAGCAAACGGATTGAAGAGTTTACAGAGGGAAATATTTTCACCGTAAAAAAAGATACTGTGCATAAAATGTATAATGCTACAGATTCAACAGCAATAACATTCCACGTATATTCACCACCATTAAAAGATGTACAAATATATGAGTAATCTTTAAAAGGAGGAAATATGCAAAATTTAAAGGATCACTATATAAAGAGCTTACAAGATGGTCGAAATGTTTGGCTCTATGGAAAAAAAGTAGATGTAACTACAGACAACAATTTTGCGGGGACACTATGTACTATTTCTAATTTATTTTCGTTATTTGATGATCCCAAACAGAGAGATTCTATTGGATATGTGAGCCCAAAAACGAAAGACTTTGTTCATAAATCATTTTTAGTTCCCAATTCCTATAATGAATTATTAATGAGAAGAACTGCATTTGAAACATGGAGTTATGCTACAGACGGTGTAATGAGTAGACTATCTGATTACGCAAGATCGAGACTTACTGGCTGGTACGTATCAAGAGATTTTTATAAAAAGTTCGATGCACAGTTTCTAGATAAAATCGCATCTTATTATGAAAAAGCTAGGGATAATCACTTGTTTTTAAGTGTAGTCCAACGTGATCCACAAATAAATCGCTCAACAGAATCAATGTTAAATGCAAATGACTTAGGGTTGCTAAGAGTTACAAAAGAAACTTCTGATGGAATTTATTTAAGTGGTGCGAAAATGATAGGAACTGCTTCTCCTTATTCAAATGATTTATTAATCTACCCATTAACAAAACTGACTGACGCTCAAAAAGATTTAGCTCACTTTCTTATCGTGGCAGCCAATTCTCCAGGATTACATATGGTTTGTAGAGAACCATATGCAAATACAACTTCAAGCACAGTTGATTCCCCTATTAGCTCACAGTATGATGAAATGGATGCACTATTAATCTTTGATAATGTATTTGTCCCTTGGGAACGTGTTTTACTTTATAACAATCCAGAAGCAATTTGGGCTATAAAATCAGATACAGCTTCTAGTAGTTTAGCTTATCATCAAGCTATAGTACGATTACTAATAAAGCTAGAATTTATAACTGCGATTGCTTTTGAAATTGCTGAAGCAATTGGAGCTCACACTTATTTGCATGTTCAAGAAAAACTTGGAGAATTAATTATGCAAATCGAAACAATTCGCGCACTTTTAATTGCTGCAGAAGTTGAAGGTAGTACAAATGAAACAAAAACTTATTTACCAAACTTTAAATATATCGAAACTGCAAGGAATCTTGGTTCTAAATATTATCCCCGCGCAATAGAAATTTTACAATTAATTGGAGCAGGTGGCTTCATTCAACTTCCTTCAAGCTCGATTGATTTCCAGAGTCCAATAGCTGATTTATTAAAAAAGCACTTTAAAGGAACAAATATAGATGCCGAACAACGCACAAAATTATTTAAGTTAGCCTGGGATATTATTGGAAGCCCATTAGGATCAAGACACGAATTATACGAAAGATTTTACGCGGGAGATCCAATACGAAATACAGCTACACAATATGTAAATTTTGATAAAAATCACTTTAAAAAGATGCTAAGTAAATATTTATGATGAAAAAGAGCACCCTTTGCTAAGAGTGCTCTTAAAAAATATATAATTATCCAGTTACATATATAGTTGCTCCGACCACAACTGCTACTTTTTCCGTAATGGTTTCATCTTATTCACCTTTATGTTTCTAATTAAGCTTTATAACTTTTGGTATATGCTTCCTATCATATTTCCTCGTATAGATTTCTCCATCTGGAGTAACGAATTGTAAAACAATCTCACCACATACCCCATCTAGTATTTCAAATTCACCTTCTGCATTTGAAATACTGCGTTCCTTACCATTAATAGAACCTTCATAAATTTTCACATTAAATATAGGTTCTTTATTTTGACCTATGATAATACCTCTTGAATACTTACCAACTGCAATGCATTGATCATCTTTTTTATAATAATGAGTCACAACTATAGCTCAAATTATTACAACGGTACACACAAACAAGAGAATTATTTTACGCTTCACAACAAACCTCCTTATTCATTTTATTCTTTTTTAAATTGAAAATTTAGACGTTCCACTTGTTTGATTTCCTCCATTACTTTACGAATTCCTTCCTCAATCCTATCTTCCTTTACATTCGTTACGTTCAACTTTAATAGTCTTTGTTTCGGAAAACCTCTCACATAATTTTTATCAATCGTATCAACACTGATTTGCATTTCACTTAGTCTTTGTATCAACATTTCCGAAATGCTTGTTTTATGTACTTCTAAACAAGTATGGATTCCAATTGTATTTTGCTTTTTATATGTGAATAAAAGCGGGTTTTCACTATGCATTCTTTCTAATGCTTCTGCTAGTTTTTTAGATCTATTATTATAGGAAGATTTAATTTTATTTTTATGGCGTTCGAACATGCCACTCTTTATATAAATTTCTAAAGCAGCTTGGGATATCATTGGGCTATCGATATCTAAAATCTTTTTATATGTATGGAAAGCACTCGAAATAATCGGTGGAATAACTGCTACACCAACTCGTAAACCTGGAAAAATAATTTTCGAATAACTCTTTAAATATATGACATGATTACCATGATCCAGGCTATATAATGGATCGGCTTTTGAATCTGTTTCTAAATCTGCTAAATAATCATCTTCCACTATAAATACATTATATTTCTTAGCCAATAACACGATCTTTTCTTTCTCGTCTTTAGAATAAGAAGTTCCAAGCGGATGATGATATCTCGGTATTGTATAAAAGAATTTTATTTTACCTGTTCGAAAAATACGTTCCAATTCATTTAAGTCAATACCTTCATTCGTACGTTTAATACCGATTACTGGAACTTTATTTATTTCTAGATATTCTATATATAAATGATACGTTGGCTGTTCAACTAATATTGTTTCATTTTCATTTGGAAATGAGATAGAAGTTAATATTGCAAGTGCCTGTTGCACGCCTGACGTTATAAAAATATTGTCTTCTTTCGTGAACACTTGATAATTTGCCAACTGTTTTTGAATGACTGGAATTAAAGATGGTAACCCTTTCGGTGTTCCGTATACGAACAAATCATTTTTATAAGTATCAATAGCCTTATTAATGCAATGCTGAAAATCTAAATATGGGAAAACATCTGAATCTGGTGCTGAAGAAGCGAAATCAATTATCTCGTTATTTTCTATAGTACTCCCTGATTTTTTAACAACGTAGTATCCACTTTGAGGGACAGAATATATAATATGACGCTTTTCCAATTCATAAAGCGCACGTATAACTGTCGCCTTATTACATTCATATTGCGTAACAAGTGACCGTATTGATGGTAATTTCTGTCCTTCATTTATCGCTCCATTTTGAATCATTTTTTCTATATCGTTTAAAATATGTAAATACTTATACATATTACACCTCCTTCAGCAATTCTATATTTAATTACACCGACTTTTTATTTATATACCATCCATTCCTCAATTAGTTAATTTTTCGATCTTCTATATCGTAAATCCCAATAGCATATGAATCATTTTCAATCTATTTCTTTACTGCTTCTGTTTTAAGTACACCTTCAACTTCTTTTTCTATTTTCTGTCCAAATTCTCTTGCCCCTACTTCATCATCTCTAATCTTAGTTTTTATATCAATGGTAACAGGTTGATTCTTTTTATAATTTATTTGCTGAATACCAAACCCTTCATATCCATTCTTTCTGAATACATCATCAAATATCTGTCCAAAAACTAACTCCCATCTATTTTCTGCATTTACAATCTCCTTGTTTCTTGAGATATATTTACTTTATAGGACATAATGCCTTGAATTTGCAATCTTTTATTAATTTCTTTTTTTATTTCGTTAGCATTTTCGCTATCAGCAATCTCTAAATCTACTATTCTTGCCTTTTCATCCCATATAGCAGCACTAAAAAAAGATTCCTCCTTTACCGCTGCTGTAGCAATATCCATAACTATAGAATCTTCACTTTTGGATTCTTCCATTTCAGGCTCACAAGCACACAATACAGCAATTGAAAATAAAAATACAATCAACTTCTTTCCTCTTTTCATTGCACTTCCCTCCGTAAATTTTCATTTACGATAAACTTTTACTTTCACATATAAATACCTTCTATAATTTTTAAATTTAACATTTTTTTACATTTTCTCCTCTTAAAAAGGAAATTATAATTAATAAATAGAATATCTTCATGAATAAATAAAAAGTGAGGGATATGTCATGCAGCGTTTAAATACGATTGATATTAGTAACGTTCTAGAATTAGAAAATACTCTTTCTACTTTATTGAATGAAATGATTTCTTCAAAACTAGACCTAGAAAACTGGTTAAAAGAGCAGTCAAAAGTGATTTGGGAAATCGAAGAACAATTAAGATCACATTATATCGCCTTTCAATGTAATACGGATGATGAAAAAATAAAGGATACTTTTGAACATGATCAACAATTTGTAAAGCCACTTTTAAAACGGTACCAAAATTTATTGGATAATAAATATTTAGAGTCACCTTTTCGAATGGAATTAGATTCTAACGTATATGGTTTATTAGATACAAAAATAAAAAATGCTCAAAAGTTATTTTGTGAGGAAAATATCGAATTAGAAATAAAGGAAGACAAATTAGTCACAGAGTATTTTGAAATCACTGGAGGTTTAAGCGGAATTTGGGACGGAGAAGAAAAAACGATAACAGAATTACAATCCTATTTACAAGATTCGAATCGTGACATCCGTAAAAAGGCAAAAACCATTATTTCTGAACAATTTTTATCTGTTGAAAAAGAACTCCAAAACATATTAAATCAATTAATTGAAATTCGCCATCAAAAAGCAAAAAATATTCAACTAGAGAATTATCGTGATTATATGTTCAAGAAATACGAACGTTTTGATTATTCAGCGAAGGATTGCTATGAACTAGCTGAATCCATACGTAAGTATGTTGTGCCTCTTAAAGATAAAATATTACTAGAGAAAAAAGAGAAACTACAAGTCAATACGCTTCGCCCGTGGGATGTATCAGCTGTAACTCCAGATCAAAAAGTACTTAAACCAATTGCAACTGAAAATGATTTAATTGAAAAGAGCACTCATATCTTTAATAAACTAGATGTTGAATTTTCAGCACTTTTAAACCGAATGTATAAACATAATTGTCTTGATTTAACAAGCCGCAAAGGAAAAGCATCTGGAGGCTTTTGTGAGTACTTACCAGCTTCACAATTATCATTTATTTTTATGAACTTAAATTATACACAAGATGATATTATCACTTTTATACATGAAATGGGTCATAGTATTCATAACGAACTCATAAAATCATTAAAATTACGACAGTATATAGAAATTCCAGCTGAAACAGCTGAACTAGCCAGTATGACAATGGAGTTATTCTCGCTTAATTATTGGGATACCTTCTATACAGACAAAAAAGATTTAAAACAAGCAAAAATTAACTTCTTTAAAGATGTTATTTCATATTTACCTATTATGCTTATTGTCGATCAATTTCAACACTGGCTGTATGAAAATCCAAGTCATACTTCTGAAGAAAGAAATGAAAAATACTTACAACTTCAAAAACATTATCAGTCTAGCGTCATACATATTGATGGCTACGAAAACTGGATAGCAACGAGTTGGTTACCTGTACTCCATATCTTTGAAGTACCATTTTATTATATTGAATATGCGATCGCCCAACTTGGTGCATTACAAATGTATAAACAATATAAAGAGGATCCAAAGCAAGCACTTGAAAATTATAAAAAGGCCTTATCATTAGGTAGCTCTAAATCTTTAACGGAAGTATATGAAGCTGCTGGAATTCATTTTGATTTTTCTGGCGAAATAATTAAAGAACTAATGTTATTTGTAGAGGGAGAATTAGAGTTACTTGAGCAATTATAAGAAGAAAGCTACACCTATATTTTTGGTGTAGCTTTCTTCTTTATTTTATTAATCAGCTCTATGTACTGAGAATCCCCATATCCGATTGTTGGAAAAAGATGAAACAACTTCGTTAATAATTCTTGAGTTGATAAATCTTTATTTTTAGAGATAAATTTTATTACATTATTATCTTCTTTTAGCATTTTTAAATATAGATCTATAGCCTGATACATTACAGGTGGTACCTTATAGAAAGTCTTTTTATGATTTACTAATACTTCATTGTATACCGAAGAATAATTTCCTAATTCAAGTTCAATTTGATTTACTTTAAATTCATCTTCTCTAAAGCTATTTAAGTATACCTTCCCCTCATAACGAGACTGTTCAAGGTATGAAAGTATTGTAAGTAAGTTCATTTGACAAAACATATCTTCACCAAACCATAAAACAATACATTTATACTCTTTCGTAAAAAGTTTCTTTAATGGATCTATAACCTTTTTTGTGTAACTTTCTACTGAACTGTTATGTCCTGCTGCCCTTGTCTTAATAAATTCTTCATCAAAAACTAGTGTAGTAACTCGGTTTACACACATCGCTTCATTAAATGGTGCGTAATCAGAATCACCCATTAGCTTTTCATTTTTAAATTCTTCATACATCATTTGGCCATTCAATATGTTTAATACATCTTTATCAAACAGCTCGCTCTTCGCATTTCGTAATTGTTCAACCTCTATTTTTCTAGAAATATTCATATTAAACTCTCCTTCCTTATTTATATTGAGTTTAACAAATGATTGAATAGGCAATTGGTTAAGTTGAAATTCTCTTGGATTCATTCCAAAAACATTCTTGAAAGCTCTACTATAGGCCTCTTGCGAAGAATAACTATAATCCAATGCGATATCTATTATCTTCCTACCATTCTTTAAATCTTCTATAGATAAGTATAACCTTCTAAGAAGAATATAGCGTCTAATACTGAAACCCGTTACTTGGTGAAATTTAAAAGAACAATAATAAGGAGAATACCCCATATAACGGGACAATTCATCTAATGAAAATTCCTTTTTTAAATTGACCTCAATCCAGTCAATCATCTGCTGTATATGTTCATTCATTTCCTCCACTCCTTATTTAAAAGTATAAGAGAAGTGCATTTCTTTCTTTTGATATTTCTTGTGTTTTATAACATAAGACTTTCTGTAATATCTTTAAATTTTATATATAAATATTGACTTTATTTTTTCATCTATCTTATTTTGACATACCTTCTATTCATTTTTCAATTTAGCCTTAATTAATATGCTGGCAACACTTAACTAATTATTAAAAGACAATTTATATCATATTTCATTTTAAAGGATTTCGAAAATTAAACTCGAATTTTGTAAAATAAGATTCTTTTAATTCTCTAGTTAAAAAATAAAAGTTTTGAAAGGAAATTATAATGAAAGAACTAGAAAAAGAAATACTTCAATTCATAAATGAACTATATCCGTTGAATTTTATTAACATTCAACCAATAACAAATGAAATGTATAAATGTCTCACTGAACAAGGTACATACTTCATTAGAATTACAAACTATAAAACGTATGAAGAACAATTAGAAGAAGTTACATATACGAATTTTTTATACCAAAACGGTTTAGATGTTCCACCAATACTCCCTTCTTTACAAGGGAATCTTGTAGAAAAATTAACATTAGACAAGGAGCTTTTTACAGTATTATATAAAGCTGCTCCTGGTATACATTTACCAAGATGCGAATGGAATTCTACTATATTTAAAAAGCTTGGTCAACAAATCGGAAAATTGCATCGTATATCTAAAATCTTTGAAAAAGCTAAACCGATTAAATATATTAACGACTGGTATGAGAATGAGGAATATAATTTCCTTAAGTATATTCCTAAAGAAGAAACTACTATTAGGGAAATTGCATCTGAAGTTTTAAATTCTATAAAAGAGCTACAAAAATCCACTTCAAATTACGGCTTAATTCACGGAGATTTATGGCTAGAAAATATTTTAGTTGAAAACAATTCAACCATAACAATGATTGATTTTCAAGATTGCGAAAAACATTTTTACCTATTCGATTTAGCTGTTCCTATTTATAGTGCGATAGAATATTCATTTGCTGGAAATGCAAATATCGTTGAGTATGAGCATTCCATTACAAAAGCACTATTTGAAGGGTACCAAGAAGAAAATGAACTACCTAAAGAGATGATCGAGAAGTTTCCATTGTTTATTAAATTAAAAGAGATTTTTGAATATAGCTTAATGCATATGTATTGGGATAAAG
Organism: Bacillus cereus group sp. MYBK245-2; assembly: GCF_051916145.1. NCBI lineage: Bacteria > Bacillati > Bacillota > Bacilli > Caryophanales > Bacillaceae > Bacillus > Bacillus cereus group sp. MYBK245-2. Next base: position 209,869 of record NZ_JBQAGB010000009.1, read on the forward strand.
AAGAATTAACTGATGAACAAGTACGGATAATGAACCTTTATAGAATGAAGATTGAAAATAAATATACGTATATCAAAATTTAAAAATGCTGTTGTTTAACTACAAGGAAACTTTAGTTAAACACCAGCGTTTATTAATTAGCTGACAACCTTTTTTATGACTTATAAATACTGATTCAATAATCTTTTCAAATACACTTCATTTTGCGGTGTTACTTTTTCAGAAAATCTAGCTGCAATTATAATAGGAGCCCATTCAAAGATCTCATCTCTTAACAAACTAGTATTTTTGCAATATAAGTGTAAATACATTTCAGCTAATTCTAAAGAAGTCTGAGCATACAATAAATATGTTCGAAATATATCTGCACGAATATCACCTGAACTAGCATCTACCCAGTCTATAACTTTCACTTTCCCTTCCTTACTCAAAATCAAATTAAATGGATGAAAGTCTCCATGACATAGCCTAAAATCAAATGTAATAGAATCTAATTTTTGTAATATATTCTTCTTTTTGTTTTCATCCAATTGATGTACAGATTTAATTTGACGCTCTAACCTTTTCCTCATTAACTCCATTTCATCTGTATTCACACGTATATCATGGATCTTTTTTTGCTCATTAACACAAAGTCCGATATAACGCTCTGCCTCATTCAAATTATTAAGCAGGAGATCACCAATGTTCTCCCCTTTTACATATTCCATAATAATTGCCTGTCTATTTTGTATCTTTGTCACTTCAAATACCTTTGGAACTAGCAGCCCACATGAATAAGCATATTTTTGTTTTTTTGCTTCATTTATAGACTCTGTATCTGGAAGATATTCTTTAAATAATTTTACAATCTTTTTATCATATAGATAAATTTCCGCTGTATTCCCTTTTGCAATTGGATTACCTAAAACCACTTCATTTCTCCCCTTAACATAAATTAGAATAGCACCTTATACCTCTCTTTACATTCACTATAACCCTAGCTAAAACCTTCTTCACGACTATACAAAAAACTTACCGCTTTCCATCATTAAATAGAAAGCGGTAAGTTTAATTGTTTAGGAATATCAGAATGAAACTCTGATGTATGCACAATTGAAAATGTATATCCTTGCTCAATAAATGATACTTCATTACGTTTACATTCAAATAGTACACTATTTTTCTTAAAGTTATTTTGGATTCGCTGTAAAAATGCGACGTCTGGTGTTCCAAAAGAAACATGTACTTTCGGTGGTAAAGCTTTCATCGCAATTGGGATCCAAGGTCGCTGCCACCAAGTTGCGACGATATATGCAGTGCCGCCAACTACAAAGTTGAAAATATCTCCATCTTCCATCGTTTTCATATCGAGATTTAATTTCAACCATTCCGTAAATACAGGTACACTTTTAACAGGAAGACCAATTTCCCTTACATATAAAATGTTTAAAGGTGACTGCGGTACTAATACATCCTCCTTAACATAACTATGTGCGATAATTTCGAGTAGATTTCCATCTCCGTCTTTAAAGTATAAATTGAATAGCTCGTTCTCCTCACCAATTGTATTTCCATCTTTCCATTTCACAATAAGTAACCCAGACTTTTCAAGCCATTTTGCTGTTTCATGAAATTTTGAATATGAAATTTCAAAGGCGAAATGTGCTGGAGCGATTGGCTCATACACTTCTTGAAAACTAATTGTTGTGTAAGGTGTTACTTTAAATTGAATAAATGATGCCGTTTCTTTTTTTATTGGAAAAGATAATATGTCCTTATAAACTTGTTTTACCCCTTCTATAGAAACCGTTTGTAGTTTTATATCTGATATATGTGTAATCACATTGCATACCCCCTTGCTTCTTATTATCTATTTGTATTGTATTACACTTATAAATAGATAAAATCAAACAGAAGGATGGATTTTTCAAATGCAAACTACAACTTTAGTATGAATATTTAAGTTTATCCTGCATTGTTTCCATACAAAAAAGCTGCCTTTTCTTAAACAAAGAGCAGCTTTTACAACAAAACATATTATGATTTTACAGCAATAATCATAAATCTTTTTGAATTCGTACGAATACCTTTTTCAGAACTATTAGCTTTAATGAACTTTTGCAAAATATTAAAATCCTCTTCCTCTTCTCCAAAATTAGGAATAATAGGCGTATGTTTTAATAAGAAAATAAGATCCTCACGCGTACTGTAATAATCAGTAACATCATATTCACGTACTTGCACGAGTTCAAATCCTGCACTAATAAGTTCACTCATATACTTTTCTTTTAATGTACCATCTCTTTCACCTAAGCATTGTCCTCTTCCAAATGCTTCTTTAAGATTCAATTTATCATGTTCGCTAACTTGTTGTGTTAAGAAAAAAGCACCTTGTTTCATTACTTTTGCTAATTCAGATGCTATAAATGGTGCGTGACAACTAGAAGCGATATCAAAATGGGCAAGCGGAAACGTTAACGCTTCAGAATTCATTTGAAAAAACTCAACATTTTGTACACCTGATTTTTTTAAATTGGAATGTGCCGTTTCAATCATGCCATTAGAATTATCAATTCCAATTAGCAATTTAGCTGAAGATGCTATGTTAAGTACATTTTCCCCTCCACCTGTACCAACATCAAGTAGAGTGTCTGTTAGTTTACATCTTTCTTTCACTTCTCCATAAAAGTCCCATGTATCTCCTACAGTTTCACATTTTATTTTACTAAAATCCCACCCATTTACTCTTCCTACTTTATCATAAAAGTTTTTGTACTCTAATTCGTTCATTTTGTATTTTCCCCTCTATTAACGCTTATGCTATTGATTCTTTGTGAAAAAGATCCTCCAATTTCCCCTATATATGCCAGCCAATCTTCATAAAACGCTTGAACAGTGCGATATCTTTTATTTTTTTCTTTATGTAGAGCTTTTTTACACATATTATATAATTCTAGTGTGCTCTCCCATTTCTCATAGCTTTTATCATTTTTCCCGCCAATAAAAGCAAAAGCAATTCCGGCTAACACATACACATTCGTTTCGCTTGTAATTTGTGCATGCAGTTCATATTCTTCAGGTGCTTTGAAACGACCTGCTCCCCAAAAATCCTCCCCAACTTTATTGAATACAGGTTTTTTTTGAAAGAAATCAATATCACAGATTGTAAGTTTTGATTGCTCAAAATTATATAAAATACTACCGTCATAAAAATCAACCATGACATATCCTAATGACTCCACATAGGCTGCAAACTCAAAAATTTGTGTCAATATGTTAAGTCTCTCCGTCACTGATAATTGTCTTAGCTTAACAAAAGGCGAATTTGGTGCATGGTGCTTTTCAAACGGTGTAAAGTCCCAATGATTGTGCATGCATTCCCCATCAATCCAATGAAACTTTAAACAAAATCCGTTTTGCATTTGAATAGGATTAATATATGGAACTAGTAAAGGATGTTGAATTTGTTCATACACTTCTTTTGCCTTCATTAATCGTTGGATCGCGTCCTCTATCTTGCCTTTGTATTCTAAATTGCGTGCACCTGCATACTTCAAAAAATAACGTTTTCCATTTTCAATAATACCAAAGCTAATATTTCCTGAATCTTGCTGATCAAACACAGTAAACACTTCTACATCCTTTAACCAATCAAAATTATGCTCCTCAGCCAATGTTAATGGGTATTGATTTTTTCCAATTCTAATATTTATCATGTGCTGCTCCTAGCTTTGAGCGAACGTAGTTGATAGAGGTATGATACGCATACTCAATTTATTTTTACCTCATGCTTGATTTTCTTCTGTTTGTTCATAAAACATCACTCCTTTCAAATAACCGTCCTTAATTACTTTCTATTATATATTATAAAATACAAATTATAAGGAAAATATATTCCATATGCACAAATAGTTTACATAACATTTTTATGGTTTATTTATGTGTGTAATCTACATCTCTCCCCAACCACACATACTATTTAAAACAGTACAGACTGCTTTTACATTCTTCATTTTTATTTCCTCCTTAAAATACATGTAAAAAGTAGGATTAACCAAAAAATTAAAGAATTCTATATATGACAAGTATTGGACGAATTATTTTCAAATTTCTTTATAATAAAGGTGGTATAAACAGTGTGAAACTTATGCAACAACGTAGCCTTACCGTAAAGACAACTTTTTCTAAAGAATACAAGATTTTTATTTTTGGTTTACTCATTTCACGAATTGGAGACTCATTGTATACTTTTTCGTTACCTTGGATTGCCTATCAATTAACCGGTTCAGCTGTAATAATGAGTTCTTTATTTGCTATTAACGTATTACCAATCGTTTTATTTGGCCCTTTAGTTGGTGTAATAATTGATCGTTATGATCGAAAAAAGTTACTTTTGGTAGCGGATATTACTAATATTATTTTAGTAAGTCTTGTTCCAATACTACATTCATTACATCTATTACAAATCTGGCATTTATACATAATTACTTTTATGTTAACAGTTATGTCCATGCTTTTTGATGTAACAACTGTTACAGTCATCCCGCAAATTGCCGGAGCATCCTTAACGAAAGCCAATTCTTTCTATCAAATGGTCAATCAATTAGCCAGTTTATTTGGTCCAATGATAGCTGGAGTTTTCGTTTCTTTTATTGGTAGCTTTCAGTTGCTTTGGATTAATGTTCTTTCATTTATTGCAACATTAATTGCTGTGATATTATTACCGTCTATGAAAACCGTAAACAAGAAATACCAAGATAAAAATACACTTCAAAATGTACTAGCTGATTTGGTTAATGGATGTAAATGGCTCAAAAATGACCGTTTAAATTTAGCTTTATCTTTTCAAGCTATGATTGGAAACTTTGGAGCAAGTGCGGTTTTAGGTGTGTTCATGTATTATTTACTATCCACATTGCAACTTACGCCGGAACAAAGTGGCTTTAATTATTCACTAATTGGAATAGGCGGGCTCTTAGGAAGCTTGATTGCAGTTCCTTTAGAAAAAAGGTTACAGCGCGGCATACTAATTCCTTTACTCCTATTTGTTGGAGCAATTGGCTTAACTTTCGCGCTTTGGAATACATATTGGCTCGCTCCTAGAATTGCTTTCGGTATCGCAATGACTTGCAATATTGCATGGAATACAATTGTAGCCACCGTTCGCCAGGAAACAGTTCCATTAAATGTGCAAGGGAGAGTTTTAGGATTTTCGCGTGTACTTACACGATTAGCTATGCCACTCGGAGCATTAGCAGGAGGCATTATTTCAGCTTATAATCCAGTGTTTGTATTTGCTTTAGCTGCTTTTACTAAATTAATTGAAGTCTTTATTGCTTTATATAGTCCGATACGAAAACTATAATAGTAGGAAAGATAATTATGATTGGTTAATTGCAATTACGGATAAGTTGATAAAGAAAAAAGGCATATCATAATGCCTTTTTCTTTATCATCATTTTACTGGATAACAAACTTCTGTAACCCACTTATTAGGATCCGATTCCATCGCTGGGCTCACATGATAAATATTAAACATTGGGCCTGCTAATTCGTAACCTTCTGTCTCAATCCATTTTGCCGCAGCTTCATTTACAGCTGTCATTTGTTCATAACTTCCATTAACCGTTATGGAAGCTACATTAGCTGATTCCACATTTTTAAATGTAACGTCTTTTGTATTTTCATGCTTTCCTAGAATACTTAGCTGTATTTCTATATCTACATCATTTTCTTTGTATTCACGATCATGGAAAACCGCAATACTATAACTCGGATGGTCAATACTAATATTCTCCATTTGAATTTCTTGCATTAATATACTCCATAAATCACCTTCGCAATTATACGATGGAATAATCTTTCTAACACTAGCTACAGTTCTTTCTGGAACTTCTTTTATTGAAACATGATAATTCATCTCAACAACATCCTCTCTCATCGTTTTCATTGAGTCTTCGAGGAGACGTAATTGTTTTTTGAGGTTAGTCATGTCTTTTTTAATTTGAGCACTACGATTTAAAAACTGCTCCTTAATACCATCTATATTATCGCATTCTATTATTTCTTTAATGGTAGCGATATTAAATCCCATATTTTTTAACGTTTGAATTTGATTTACTTTCTTTAATTGGGCTGCTGAATAGTATCGGTATCCACTCTGCTCATCAACTTTTATTGGTTGTAATAATTCAACTTTATCGTAGTGTCTCAACATACGTATACTAATGGAAGATAGTTTCGAAAAATCCCCTATTTTAAACATGATTTCCTCCTATAAGTTACATCTACTTTGAAGCTCAACTTTATCTTAAACAATGACATTGTGTGAGAGTCAACTGTTTATAACACTTGAATTATATTTCTTTAATTATTTATCCTTATACCGTCTTATGCCTATAAAGATTGATAATAATCCGTTCACAGCTAATAAAATTACTATAATACTTGTAAATAAACCTACATCTGCCGCAAATATTTTAATCGTACGCCATGGTGAACTCGTACTATAAGTAAGCAGTGGGATAAAAATAATAGATAATAGTAGGAATAGACTCCCTATGAATAACCAAATTACCTTTTTTACAGTTTTCACATGTTTATACTTTTTCATTAACATAATTGATATTATGAAAAGTATGAGTGTAACTATCAACAAAATAATTTGTGTTAATGGTATGTTTTTAGAGATATCAATCAGTTCTTCTCCATTCAAAATACTAATAATCCCCTTTTTCAATTCTGATAGTGCGGTTTCTTCTAATACATGATTTTTATTTGTTAAAATCACACCACTCCAGCCACTTTTATTTAAAGTAAATATTTCTGCACGAGCATCGGGCGTTGATCCTGAATGCCAAATCATCGTTTCGCTTTCATTTATATTTGTTGTTCTTAATCCAAAACCATAACTTTTTTCTGAATTTGTTTGATAAAGTGGTGAAAGATAAAGATTCATGTTTTCTTGCTTTAAAAATTGAGGATTTTCTTGGCGATTCAAAAACATAATGAATTGAATCATATCTTCCAAATTCGCGGTAATATAACCATATGGTGCCCCGGCATTATCATAGGACACTACACTTTTTCTTGGTATGCCAAACCACGACTGATAACCTGTTAAATAGCCTTTTTCATATGCAATTTCTTTACTTGCTGCCGCGCCATTCATATTTAACGGCTGAAAAATATACTTTTCCATATATGATGAATATATTTCATTTGTGACTTCTTCAATAAGTGCGCCTAAAACCATATAATTCGCATTACTATATTGATATTTTTCACCTGGTGGAGCAGTTACTTTTACATTTGAAAGCTCCATTACATTTTCTTTTAATGCTGTAGAACTTTTGGATTGCTTATCTGATAATGCTAAGCCTTCATATGTGCTGATTCCGCTTGTATGAGTTAGTAGATGTTGGATTGTTATAGTTGAGGATATTTGAGGATTCTTTAGTTTAAACCAAGGGAGATATCGTTGAACTGGATCCTCTAATTTTATTTTTTTATCTTCTATTAATTTCACTATAGCTAAAGCTGTTAAAGATTTACTTATAGAGCCGATTGCAAATGGTGTTTTACTAGTTACCTTTTTTCCAGATTCTCCAGTAACCCCCATCGTTTTTGTGAAGAATACATCTCTATTATGTACAATTGCAACAGAAGCTCCCGGAATGTTCTGCTCTTTTATAAATTTTTCAATATACTTATCTAATGTAACTTTAATATTTTGCTGAGCATAAACTTTGGGAGGTGTGATACATAATATTAATACATTAAAAAGAACAAAAATTAGAGACAGTTTATAGATTGTATTCTTCATTATACTTTAGATGCTTTCTTTTTTTATAACTTACTAAGCTAATAAATACTACTATAGAGAGCGTCAAACTAGTCATTATTAATAATGCGTTCCACCATTGATACTCTGATATTCGATATAAAAGATTATACTGAAATGCACTTTTACTATTATTTTGATTAAATGATTCAGTTAAAAATATTGAAAATATAATTTGCGAGCTGAGGTAAGTAATAATTGCGATGAATATGCCACGTAACATAAATGTGTTGAATTTGCCCTTTTCATTTTGAAGTTGTTTCATTTTAACTTGTGAATCAATTTCATTTATTTCTAAAAAATCTTGAACAAATAATTCAGGTGTACCTAAATCATCTATACTATCTTCTCCATGTTCACGACACTCTTGAATATGTTCTAATATTTGTCGCTTAATATTTTCCCTTTCTTCTAGACTAATATCGTATTGCTTTAATTCCTTAAGTACGTCTGTTAAAAATTGCTTTTCTTTACCTATCAATTTATTCCTCATTTCAGAAGGTCTCCTTTCAAACCGCTTTTTAGTAATGTTTGAATATCCGATTGCAATTCTAACCACTCATTAATTTTCTTCTCAAGACGTATTTTACCGTTTTCATTAAGTTCATAATAAATTCTAACTTTACCACTGTCTGTTACTTCTTGGTAAGTGTTAACCCACTCTTGATTTTTCAACTTAGTTAGAATTGGATAAATGCTTCCTACTCCTTTCAACTTTAAATTATGTACTTCTAGCTCTTTCATAATCTCATAGCCATAACTTTTCTTTTTCGACAAAATAGATAATACACACATTTCTAAATGACCTTTAATTAAGCTTGTTCTATCCATAGGATAAATTTAACAGAAATATATACTTCATTCAAGTATATATTTCTGTTAAATGCAAAAAAACAGACAATAAAACGAAAAGATTAACAAACAACAACAATACCACTTATCAACTGTTTTTAATCTTAATAATCACTTTTATAATATAATAATTACACAATTAATATAACCTTTAAGGTAATAATCCTCTCACTTCAATAACCTTATCTTTATATATTTCAAACCATTGTTGCCATTCATCTTTAGAAAATTCTTTTTCTTCTCCTTCTAGAACGGCAGAAAAAAGATCTAAACAAATATGCCAACCTGCTATATCTTTCGGTGTATGATCAGTTAATTCATGAATGTATTCTTTAAGAAGTAAAAAAGAACCATTTTCCTCTTTATGTATTTCAAATCGGACACGATCTTTATCCCAAGTAAATTCAAGTACTGAGTTTACTTGACATTCTAAAATATCAATATTTATGAATGTACCATCCATCATATCAAACTTTATGACTCCACCTGTTTTAAGGCTTTCAATCTGTAAATTAGACATCCATTTTTTCAGCTTACTGTTTTCTGTTAAAGCAGACCAAACTTCCTCTATTGTATATGGAAATTCGCGTTCAAATTTTACAATATATCCATCAGTTAGTTTCCCAATTTCAGCTATCATATTGATTGCCCCCTTGTATAGAATGTATGTTCTTGTTTCGTTTTACACGAATATAAATATAAAATAAATCTTTATGTCAATGAAGTATTAATTTAAAGTTAATGGTGATGATAAAAACTTAAATATTTTATAAATCGAGTTATATAATCGTGAGAATTAATTATCATGTATGTACGTTTCCCTATTAAATATAGACTTACGCACAAATAAAAAGAGCCGCATTTGCGACTCATAAAATTATAAAATTAACTCCTGCTTTTGTTGAATGATTTACCTCTTAATCGCATCAACAATTAAAGACGGAAAACCAAGTTTATCGCCTTTATTTCTAGAATCATATCTTTTCGAGCGGAAAATCAAACCGTCGTTTGCATCCCATTCATTGTAATAAAACTGACCATTTTCATCACAATATTCAAGCAAAACTACCTCAAATCCAGCAGTTTCAAACATTTTCGTTAATGTTTTATAATTATGAACGATTTTATGACTTGCTGCTGGGTGATCTTTTGGGCCAGGTCCACCTATTTGAACTACATTTTGGTATGCCTCATCTCGAAAAAATGCATCAGGAACGCCGCACCGAATATGCCCCTCTTGCTTTAAAAATTCATAGCAAATTTCAGCAGCTCTTACACCTTCTTCAAACGTAAGGTGTTCCCATACATGCTCAGCTAAGATAGCTGAAATAGAATTGTATTCAAATCTTTCTTCCCACGTAGCTTTATCTAGTAAATTAAGTTCATTTTCTTGCGTTTGTATCCATCCAGGATTATTATTAAACACCCCTGCTCCGACTACTACTTTAATTTCGTCTTGTTTTATTGCCATCACCTTCACTTCGTAAACATATTAATTTATTAATATGTTCTATGTTTAGTATTATCTTTCCTTCTTCAACCAATTTAATAGCATGAGTACAGTACAATACCGAACTCATGCCTGAAATTTGTCTAACAAAACGATTTTCTAACTTTATAGAATCAGTTCATGAAATACAACTATTTTTATACAATTTATATACGATTTTTCTTACATAAACATAAAACACCAAACATTAACATAAAACCAATCACGTAAAAACTTGTTGTTCCACTGCCACCAGTGTTAGGGATTACCCAATTATTTTTCACATTTTTCACTGTTAGTTTTTGTGTCCTTACCGCTTCTATAATTTCTATTTCTATTGGATCTCTAAGTAACATATATCCGTTTGGTGCTTTTATTTCTTGAATCGTATACTTTCCAAGTGCTAATTGGTCGGAAATCACCTTTCCTTTTTCATCCGTTGTTAATCTACTAACTTCTTTACCTTCTTTATCTAAGACTTGAAATACAGCACCTTTTAGTTTTAAATTAATATCCTTATCATCGACTTTCTCAATTTCAATTTGCCCAGTCGGATCTGGTAATTTCTTATTTGCTATTTTAATTTCTACTACTACATCTTTTTCTATTTTTACAGCTATTTTATCTTTTAATAATTCGTAACCTTTTGGTGCTTCTACTTCCACTAAGGTATAGTTACCTATTGGCAAATCTTTTGATATCGCTTCTCCTTTTTCATCTGTTACTAACTCCCCAACTACTTTTTTATTTGAATCTTCAATATGAAATTTTGCTCCTGCTAGCTGTTTATTTTTATCACTCGTATCTACTTTCACTAACTTCATTTTCCCCATCGGATCTGGTAATTTCTTATTTGCTATTTTAATTTCTACTACTACATCTTTTTCTATTTTTACAGCTATTTTATCTTTTGATAATTCGTAACCTTTTGGTGCTTCTACTTCCACTAAGGTATAGTTACCTATTGGCAAATCTTTTGATATCGCTTCTCCTTTTTCATCTGTTACTAACTCCCCAACTACTT